>CAZBFD010000082.1:0-1337 GCA_964491055.1 uncultured Eubacterium sp. | reverse complement strand
CTCATCAAGCTGATTCTGCATAGCTAGAACTGCGGCCGCGCTAAGTGGAGTCTCAAGAAGTTCTTCCGAATCTTCAGGTTCCACTGGCTCATCGATTTCCTCAGATCCAGCAATCTCTATATCCTCTTCTGATGTTTCAGGCTCTTCTGATTCATCATTTTCATCTGTAACGTTGGAATCTTCAGATGCTGTTTCTTCTTGTGCTTCTGCATCTGGTTCTACATATTCATCTTCCACAGGCTCTTCGGTATCCACTGGATTTACAAACACGTCTGCATATGGATCATACTCGAGCACTGAAGGTTCCTTTGGTACCGGAATAGGGGTTGTCTGCTCTTCTTCCTCTTCTTCATCTTCTGGAGATTCAGCTGATTCAGGAGCGTGTTCATTCTCTTCATCTGAAGGAGTTTCGGGTTCTTCCTCAACCGGCTCAACTGTTTCTTCTTCTGGTTCTGTTGATGGCTCTTCAGCCTGTGTCATTTCCAGATCCGGGCCAGTTATTGGCTCTTCTTCGGCCTCTTCGGCTGTGAGCTCTGCCTCCGCCTGTGGTTCTACTTCAGCTACAGGTTCAGTCTCTTCTGCTGGTCCTTGCTCTTCCTCAACAACAGGTTCTGGTTCCTCTACAGGTTCTTGTTCTTCTTCAACTACAGGCTCTGGCTCTTCAACTGGTTCTGATTTCTCTTCCTGAACCTCTGGCTCTTCAGCAGATTCAGGTTCCTCAGTCTTCTCTTCCTTTTCTTCCTGCTCCTCAGCTGTCTCGATGCCTAGTGTATCAAAGATCGAGTTGCGGGCTTCCTGGAATGAATCAAGAGTGAGGTCGCCTTTTGCGAGCTTTGCGATCATGACTTTGTCAATGGACTGCTTGACGTCATCGTCGGAATACTCGCCTTCGACGTTGTCGAGCTCAGCGATCACTGCATCCGGAATGTCTTCGATCGCTATGTCAGCTGGCAGGAAGTCTGGGTCAAACGGATGCTTCTCAGGCTTGCCCTCAAGCTGTGCCAGAATGCGTGCCTCTTCTTCCTGCATCTCATGGATCTCGCCCATTATCTTTTCTCTGACGTTCTGTACTGAGTCAAGGGTGAGTTCTCCCGTCGTGAGCTTACCGATCAAAGCCGCGTCTATAGACTTTCTGATATCGTCGTCGCTCACTTCGCCCGCGGAATCAAGTTCTGCAACTATAAGGGCAGGGATGTCCTCGATCGGTGTAGATGGATCTATAGCACCCGGTGTAAGACCTTGTTTCTTTTCTGGCTCAGGCTGTTCCTGTGTCTCTGCCGGTTCTTCCGGCTGCTCAGCCTTGGTTTCAGGCTGCTGTGGAGCAGCAGGATTTTGTG
>CAZBFD010000081.1:4246-7318 GCA_964491055.1 uncultured Eubacterium sp. | reverse complement strand
AACTTTGTCCGCGGCCGAAATGTATTTCTCATTCACCGTCTTCGCGTCATGCTCTTCGATGTCGATACAGCTTATCCCGAGCCGCTTCGCCTGTTTCTCAAGCGCCCCCAGCTTGTTTGCGTGAAGGTCCATATCATGGATCACGCCGCGGTCTTCCATCTCGATCGCGGCCGAGAAAGATTTTCCCCCAGGAGCGGCACATACATCTATCAAAATCTCGTCTGCCTTCGGGCTTAATGCTTTCACTGCTTCCGTCGACGACGCATCCTGGACAAAGAACAGACCGTCCCGGAATTCCTTCGTTTCAAGGATGCCATGCCCGGAAACTATCAATGAATCTGCATGTCCCGGCTCAGGATCGTAAACCATGCTGTAGTATTCCTCCGCCTTGAACCCCTGCGATCTCAGCGAAGCTGCAAGATCTGAAGACGAGGTTTTGATCGTATTCACCCTGATGAAGAGCGGCGGAGTCTCGAGAGACACAACGAGGTTCCTCTCAGCAGCCTCAAGGCCGTACTGGCTGGCCAGGAGCTCCACCAGGCCCTCGTCGCATGAATACATCACAGACAGGCGGCGGACCGGATCGCCGATCTCAGGGATCGGGATCTTCCTGTTCCATCTTTCTATCTCAAACGAAGGCGTTGCATCAGTTATAGTGTACAGAAAAGCTTCGTGTTCCGGTTTACTATAATATGATTCACGTTTCCTTATAAACGTTCTCAGCAGACCGTTGACAAAACCGTCACGCCCTGGAAACAGCAGTTTTGTGATCTTCACGGTCTCGTCGACCGCGGAATGATCAGGCACCGAATCCATGAAAACGATCTGGTACATCCCCATACGGAGAAGAATCGCGATCTCCCGGCGGACACCTTCGATGCCGTCACGCGCAAGAGCATCAATGAAATAGTCCAGATAGCGCTTGTTCTTTATGACACCGTATACCAGCTCACGCACAAAAGCCGGATTCACGACATCCTGCATTTCCGACAGGATGGCATTAAGCTCGATATTGGAATAGGCCTTGGACTTATCTATCCTAAGCAGCGCCTTGTAGGCTGCCATTCTGTCCGGGTCTATCACGATCTTAATAGTTTCCTGACGCTTCGGCCTGCTGTGCTCGTCCCTGCCAGGCTTCTTTATATGTCCGGCGCTTTGTGCCGGTTTGTGCCCGTCTCTGACTGACACAGTTAGTTCCTCCTGCTCATGTTCGCGATCACGATTATCCTGAGCAGGTTGGCTATGGACATCACAAGCGCTCCGACATATGTGAGAGCCGCGGCATCAAGAACACGCTTCACGCCTACTTCGTTCTCCGGAAGTACCAGGCCCATCTCACTTATCTGCACGAGCGCCCTGTGGCTCGCGTTGAGCTCTACCGGGAGTGTGACCAGATGGAAGACTACGACCATAATGAACGCTATGATCCCGATGTGCACAAGCATAGAGCCAAAACCACCGTCCGGTTCTCTGCTCATTGCCATGAGAAGGATACCGGCTATGACAAGTATCCATGAGAACGTTGATGCTGTGTTAACTACCGGCACTATGGTATTCCTGAATATGAGCAGCGAGTAGTTGTGAGCATGCTGAAGAGCATGCCCGCATTCATGGCACGCCACACCAACTGCGCTGACTGAGTCAGAGCCGTATACCGGCTCTGACAGATTCACAGTCTTTGTCTTAGGGTCATAATGGTCAGTAAGGCTTCCCTTCACCGGCTTGATCTGAACATCAGTAAGCCCGTTCTTATCGAGCATCTTCCGTGCTGCTTCTGCTCCGGAGATCCCCCTTCCGCCTTTGACCTTGCTGTATCTTGCAAAATTGCTAGAAACCTTAGCCTGCGCGACCGCAACAAGGATCATCGCAGGAATAAGGATTATATACGTCCAGTCATAATAAAACATGCTGTTCTCCTTTAATTATTTCTTATTCATGACAATCTCATTACAAGCTCCGAAACGTACCTGACCCTTTTCGGAGCTTGAGCAATAAATCATACTCAAACTATTGCATGACCGTTACAGATCTGAGCCAGCGCACATTCGTGCTGCTCCCATGATCTGCCAACAGCTGCATAATGATTCACATTTATATAATAACATAATATGAGGATCCCTGACCGGATACACACAAGAAAAACAACCTAAAAAAACTTAAGGAAATGGTGTCCTGTTACATCATTGTTCACTTTACCATACAGTCAGTATGAAGAAATGATTATTGCCATAAAACGTTGAAATTACCATATTTTCAGCTATTGACTTCCCCATAGAACGCATATACACTTTTCTGTTAGCCGGATGCTATTGAAAGGATTTTGATCTATAGCGTATGGGCCGCGCATTGGGATTTTAATCTATGGTGTATGGGCCGCGCTTTGGGATTTTGATCTATGGCGTATGGGTCTCGCTTTGGGATTTTAATGCATATTGTAAATACGGCAAGGATGCCTTTAATGACCGGCAAGATTTTGATGATTATGAAAAGAGGGAGAATAAGATGGAATTCAGAGATGTATTGGAATTTGAGAGAGAAAACGCAGACAGTACTATTCAGAAGTGTGGAAGCTTACTTCAGCACCTTCCAAAAGGCAAGCTAAGTGTACAGACTAAAAACGGCAGGAAATACTATCGGAAAAGCAAGGATGGCATACAGACAAATCTGAAACACGGTGACAGGCAGATAGAGCTGCTCGCTGGCAGGAGAGTTGCTGAGATCGCATTGCAAAATGCATCATACGACAAAACAATGCTTGACAAAATAATAAAATCATACAAAACTTATAACCCTAATGAGATAACTGAATCATTATCACCTGCATATCACAATATTACGCCAGATATTATAGAAGCAATGGGATTTCCGTACCTGCTTGATTTCGATGAATCGACTTGTGCTGAAGAGCTGCATCCAGAGCATCTTACACAGACAGATTCATCTGGCAACAAACGGAGATCAAAATCAGAATTGTCTATTAATGCGGTTTACCATGAGCTTAATATGAAACCCATCTATGAATACGAGCTTGTGCTCCCTGACGGATTCGTATTTCATCCAGATTTTACAATA
>CAZBFD010000081.1:1172-4146 GCA_964491055.1 uncultured Eubacterium sp. | reverse complement strand
AATGTGAGGTTGATTTGCAATACAGACAGTATACAATGTGAGGTTGATTTGCAATAAATTCTGGCGATTTGCGGTTTCTATGGTATTTAGTATACTCTTTGTACGTTGATGATCGATCAAAGCCTTGTTTGTTCTATTGAATTCATTTTTCTTAACTAGCTGCTAGAATCCCAGAATCGTGTCTTCCCAGAGAGCAGATTTTTTTCGAATTCAGTATACTAAAGGATATGTTAAATCATCTGTAGAGACCTGTTTAGTAAAAACGATACTACAATTCTTTGTCACATTAGTAAATATATAGCATAAGAGTATATTGATTACATCCGAAATTAAAAATCGCCAGAAAATGCGCAAGTTGATACGCCTTGCTTTTCTAGCGAAATAATAATTAAGTCATTTTCAGTATAATTTAGTATACTGAAATTCACAAAAACTGCTTCTTAGGGAATTTACGATTCTACCAATCGATGATCATGAGTATAGCCCCTGTTTAGCACAAAGGATAATCTAAATTGTACTTACTTTTGAAACTACTTCCTACTCCATCAAAGTTCCCGGCTCGATCTTGTGTCCCAGGAGATAGTCGCGGACCGAAGTTCGCTTCTTTCCGGGCAGCTGAAGTTCTTTGATGATCAAAACCCCTTCTCCGCACTGAACGCGTATACCTACGGCGTCCGCTGAAAGGACTGTGCCAGGCTTAGCGCCGGATCCGTCAGAATCATATGGTTTCGATTCTTCTTCAGCGGTCTGCTCTGCCACATCATCGATTGCAGGCACTGCATTGTTTGAGGCGGCCGGTTCGGCCATATCTTCGGCCGCAGGCACTGCATTGTTTGAGGCGGCCGGCTCGGCCTTCCAGATTTTGATCGTGGTGCCGTCCAAGTCACAGAAAGCGCCCGGCCATGGATCAAAAGCCCTTATCTTCTGGTCGATCGCGGCCGCTGATTCAGCAAAATCGATCTTGCCGTCTTCCTTCCGGATCATGCCGGCATATGTGGAAAGTGAATCGTCCTGCTTTGTATAGACGGCCTTTCCTGACTCGACGAGCTCAAGTGCGCGGACCATCAGGTCAGCGCCCATCTCTGAAAGCGCGTCGTGCAGTTCTTCAAAATTCATTCTCCCGATCTCAACTGAATCTGAGATGAGCATGTCGCCAGTGTCCAGACCTTCATCGATCTTCATGATCGTAACTCCGGTGCGCTGGTCTCCTTCAAGAATCGCATGCTGGATCGGCGAAGCGCCGCGGAGCCTTGGAAGAAGCGAAGCATGGACGTTGAAACATCCGAGCTTAGGGATATCGAGTACGTTCTTCTTCAGTATCTGCCCATACGCGACGACGATCATTGCATCCGGAGTATATTCTCTGAGCATCGCGAGCATGCTCTCATCTTTTGAAAAGCGCTCAGGCTGAAGCACCTCGATCCCTTGGTCAAGCGCCGCCTGCTTTACAGGCGAAAAGATGACCTTCCCTCGGTTGCCCCTCCTGTCCGGCTGCGTAACAACAAAGCCGACTTCGTGGCCGGCTTCGATCAGTTTATTCAATACAGGCACGGCGAAATCCGGCGTGCCGAGAAATACCAGTTTCATTCTTCCTCCTCTGACTTCGGCAGTGCGCCGTCTTCCTCCAGCTTCTTGCGGAGCTCGGCGTTCTTCTCCTCGTATTCGCGCTGCATCTCTTCGTAGCGCTCCTGCGGATCGTACGTCTCAGTGGCTTTGTCGATGTAGAGTACGCCCTCTAGGTGGTCGTACTCGTGGCACATCACGCGAGCGTGAAAATCCTCAAAGTCAAGGTTTTGCTCGTTTCCGTCGAGGTCAAGGAATTTGATCTTTATGTGCTGCGGCCGCTCGACCACACCTTCGAGGTCAGGCACGCTTAGGCACCCTTCTTCGCCGACCTGCGAGCCGTCCTGCTCAAGGATCTCCGGATTGATCACGTAATACACTTCGTCCGGGACCGGCTCGGCGACGAACATCCGCCGCATCACGCCGACCTGCGGGGCCGCGAGTCCGACGCCCTCAGCCTGGCGCATTGTCTCCACCATGTCTTCAAGCGTTTCACGGATGTGGTCCGTCACCTCACGGACCGGCTTGCTCTTTTTCCGGAGCATCGGGTCACCTTCAAGTACTATATTTCTGATTGCCATTGTGTGCCTCCTAGAAGCTGCTGTACGGGTTGACGTCGATCGTCATCGCGCAGCCTCTTTTACTATTTACCATTTTATCACCAAATTTACTCAGGTAATATATGTATTTATTTCGCGCGTCCTTCGGACTCTTTATTAGGATGTGGTAGCGGTAGCCGTTATCTCCCTTAAAGCTGTCTGTTAGCCGCGGCGCGAAGATACGGTCTGAGCCCGGCAGTCCTGTCCGAATCAGGTACGCCCTGCACTCTTCTGCGGCGTCTATCGCCTTATGTTCGTCATTTGATGTGAACTCCGCCGCTATAAGGTCTGTAAAAGGCGGATAATCCATCATATGGCGGAACTTTATCTCATTCCCGAAGAAATCCTCATATGAGTTGTTTTTTGCGGCTGTAAGCGCAAAATTGTCCGGTGTAAATGTCTGGATGATCACGCGTCCCCGCTCATCTCCACGTCCTGACCGTCCTGCCGCCTGAGTTACAAGCTGATATGTTCTTTCCGTCGAACGGTAGTCCGGGATGTTCAGGCTTACATCCGCCGAAATGATCCCGACCAGCCCGACACTATCAAAATCCAGACCTTTTGCCACGAGCTGTGTCCCTACCAGGACATTCGTCTTCTTGCTGGAAAAATCTCCTATTATTCTGTCTATTTCCTTAGTGCTTTTCGCGGTGTCCAAGTCGAGCCTGTCCACCACTGCGTCCGGGAACATCTTCTGAGCGATCTCCTGCACCTTCTCAGTACCAGTTCCCATGTACCTCAGTTCCCGTCCGCCGCACGCCGGACATTCGGACGGAACATTGAAGGCGCGGCCGCAGTAATGGCAGACGGCT
>CAZBFD010000081.1:0-1072 GCA_964491055.1 uncultured Eubacterium sp. | reverse complement strand
AGCGTGATACCGCACTCCGGGCACTTCAAAGGCTCGCCGCAGTCGCGGCACTGCACGTACGTTGAATAGCCGCGCCTGTTCATGAACAGGATGACCTGCTCACCATTGGCAAGCGTTGCTTCCATCTCTTCCGCAAGCGCCGAGCTGAAGATCCCTCGGTTTCCGCGCCGAAGCTCTTCACGCATGTCAACGATCCTGACCTCAGGAAGAAGCTGTTCATTAAAACGCTTTTTCAGCTCGATCAGCTTGTATACGCCTTCGCGCGCCCGCTCATAGGAGACCACCGACGGAGTAGCGCTTCCAAGAATCAGTACGCCCTTTGTCGACATCAGTCTTTTTACCGCTATATCGACCGTTTCATATTTCGGTGTCTGGTCCGATTTATAAGTTGACTCATGCTCCTCATCCAGGATGATCACGCCGATATTATCGAGCGGCGCGAATACTCCGATCCTTGCGCCGATCGCGATCTTCGCTTCCCCTCGCCTGAGCCTCATCCACTCGTCAAAACGCTCCCTCTTCGTAAGGTGGCTGTGAAGCACAGCGATCTTGTCCCTTCCGAACCTTCCCGCAAAGCGCTCGATCACCTGCTTAGTCAGTGCAATTTCAGGCACGAGCATGATTGCAGTCCGTCCAAGCGAAAGAGCATGCTCGATCGCCTGCATATACACTTCTGTCTTCCCGCTCGAAGTGACTCCCTTTAATAGAAAGAACTGGCTAGCCGGAGTTTCGGCATCCTGTCCGGCAGTCTTTTCATCGCTTTGGCCGGCTGCAACGCAGTTCTTAGCACTTTCTGGCTCGTCTGGGCTTTGACCAATTCCGACAGCAAGCCGGTCCATCGCACTGTTTATCTCCGTGACGGCAAGATTTTGTTCGTCGGTGAGCTGCTCAATGTTCTGCTCCTCCGGAACCATGTCGCCGTACGGACGTTTCTCGCGCCCCGGCTTCGCGGGCTTCCCAGGCGGAATGAAGCAGTGCACGCCGTCGATGTACTTTATCCCGTATCGCGTACGCATCCACGCGATCGTCTTCATCATTTCTACGTTAAGAGAAAAGTCAGACTCCCTGCTTA
>CAZBFD010000080.1:0-7347 GCA_964491055.1 uncultured Eubacterium sp. | reverse complement strand
CTCTTGTGGAGGTGGTAAACATCGAGAAAGAATTAGGGCTGGAAGCGACAATTCTCGTCAAGTTGGAGTATTTCAATCCGGCGGGAAGCGTGAAGGATCGCATCGCAAAAGCGATGATTGAGGATGCTGAGGCAAAGGGACACCTGAAAAAAGGCTCCGTTATCATCGAACCGACATCCGGCAACACAGGCATCGGGCTTGCATCCATCGCAGCATCGAAAGGCTACCGTATTATTCTGACCATGCCGGAGACGATGAGCGTTGAACGCCGGAACATTCTGAAAGCCTACGGTGCGGAGCTTGTGCTGACCGAAGGCGCTAAGGGTATGAAAGGGGCCATCGCCAAAGCGGAGGAACTGGCAAAAGAGATTCCTGGCAGCTTTATTCCTGGACAGTTCGTAAATCCCGCTAATCCGGCGATTCATAAGGCTACTACCGGTCCGGAGATCTGGAACGACACGGACGGCAAAGTTGACATCTTTATTGCCGGAGTCGGTACCGGCGGTACGGTGACCGGCGCAGGCGAATATCTGAAAGAGCAGAATCCGAAAATCAAAGTTGTTGCTCTTGAACCGGAGGATTCCCCGGTTCTTTCCGAAGGAAAAGCGGGAGTGCACAAGATTCAGGGCATCGGCGCCGGCTTTGTCCCGGATGTTTTGAATACGAAGATATATGACGAGGTATTCAAGGCGTCCAATCAGAAAGCGTTTGAAACCGCAAAACTGCTAGCAAAAAAGGAAGGTATTTCTGTTGGTATCTCCTCCGGCGCCGCGCTTTACGGAGCAATTGAGCTCGCCAAAAGGCCGGAGAACAAGGATAAGGTAATCGTTGCACTGCTCCCCGACAGCGGCGACAGATATTACTCCACCGCGCTTTTTACAGAATAAACAGTCAGACCGAAGTCAGGTATTGACCGTAAAACTGCGGTCAATATCCTGACTTCGGTAAGGAGTAAGAATATGAAAAGAGTTTTAACAATACAGGATATTTCGTGCCTCGGAAAATGCTCTCTTACGATTGCACTGCCGGTAATATCTGCACTCGGATCAGAGACGGTCATTTTACCCACAGCAGTTCTTTCAACTCACACCATGTTTAAGAACTTTACCTGCAAGGATCTTTCCGACCAGATAGAACCGATAGCGGAGCATTGGCAGAATGAAGGTGTAAAGTTCGATGCTATTTATACAGGATATCTGGGAACGATAGAGCAGATTGATCAGATAAAGTCCCTGTTCAGGAGTTTCAAAGATGAAGAGACGCTTATTATAGTTGATCCTGTTATGGCTGATAACGGTAAACTGTATCCCGCTTTTGATTTGGAATACGCCAAAAAGAACGCTGAGCTCTGCGGGGAAGCGGATATTATAGTTCCGAATATAACAGAGGCTTCATTTATGACCGGCATTGAGTATCGGGAAGAATACGATGTCGGCTATATAAAAGAACTTCTTGCCGGATTGAATGATCTGGGGGCAAGAATCAGTGTCCTGACAGGCGTTTCACTTGAAAAAGGCAAAACCGGTGTGATGGGATATGATCGAAGCACAGGAGAATACTATACATACCAAAACCGTAAAATTGACGCCGCATATCACGGAACCGGAGATTTGTTCTCCAGTACAGTTGTTGGTGAGATCCTGAAAGGAAAAGACTGGAGCGATGCCATGAGAATAGCGGCAGATTATACAGCGCACACGATTGAAGTGACGCTGCAAAATCCTGAAAAGCCGTGGTACGGAGTAGATTTTGAAGCAACCATTCCCGAGTTGATAGGATTGGAATGATAAGGAAATGAATGTGATATTATGAGTTTACTTCAGAATATATATACGATTACATAAAGAGCGGAGAAACCGATAAAGAAAATCTGGGACTTGAGATCGAGCATTTTGTTGTAGACGAGAACGGTGTTCAAATCGGGTTCGACGAGGTTACATCCCTCATAGACAGCGTCGGGCGGGAGCTTGGGGCAGAGATTATATATACCGATGGATATCCTGTTGGGTATACAAATGAAAAATATTCAATCAGCCTTGAACCGTCCTGCCAATTTGAAATAAGTATAAACCCGTATTCGGAGTTGTCTTATATTGAAAGTGTATATCGTGAATTTCTTGAATTATGGGAACCGCTGTTTTTGGAAAGAGGGTATCATATTGTTACATCGGGAAATCTGCCGGCGGTAGAACTGGGAAAAGTCTGTCCGGATGAAATACCGCTGTCCTCAAAGAAAAGATATAAATATATGGATGCTTATTTAAATTACAGCGGAAAATACCACCCTTCCCGAAGCTGCCTTCAAGCCCCATTTGTTCAGAATCCAGGAATGGGACGATCTTGATGCGGACAGAACAGGATTCTTTCCGCATTCATTTGATACGGATTTCGGATATGAGCGTATAGCGAATGTTGTATATCATACTCCGCTGATTCTGCTTACAGACAACGGCAGTACATCTTACGTTGGACACCGGAGTGCAAAAGATCTGGTTGATGAAGAAGTGATCGTTGAAAAAGAGCCGGATGAAACAAGAAAAAAGAATCTTGTCGAGCATATTCTTTCTATGGGATTTTTTCACTTCCGAATCAAAAAATATATCGAAATACGTGTAGCGGACAGCGTTCCCATTGACAGAGCGCTGGGTTATGCTGCGCTTCTTAAGGGAATAGTATATTCCGAGAGAAATCTGAATCTGCTTGAAAATGAGCTTTCAGACATTGATAATATTGATAAAATACAGGATGCTGTTATCAAAATAGAAACAAATGGCTTCGATGCCGTTATATACCTGAATATGACAGCTGCCGATTGGGCGATGCGGCTGATTCAATTAGCATCAAAGGCTCTTTCCGGGAAGGATAAAGAGTATTTGAAATGTGTGAGATCCTGGGCTTAACCGCAAAAAGAAAAATCAAAATGAACAGGCTGCTGGAAACCTTTTTCAGTCACAGCGAAGAACACCGAAACGGATGGAGTCTTGCTTTATTGGATGGGCAGCATGAACGCCACATTGCAAAACACCTGAGCATATAGATAGAACTAAAAAGAGGACATGAGCCTGTTCATCTGAGCATGTCGTTGTTGTGCAAAAAATGTGGCAGGATATCTGGTGCCGTGGCCGCTGGGAAGGGCATAGGTTTTCATAGACTGAAGTTGGTGGTTCGAGTCCACCCGGCATCGTGAAAATTCAGAAGAGGTGGCTGAGAATGGATTTTTATGTAGAAAAGGCTGTGCTGGACGCCGGTGTGAAAATATTGTTCCCTGTTGTGAACGGTGTTGATAACCGCGGCGTTTCGGAAGAGTGGAACAGCTATAGAACGGAAAGAATAAAAGAGCTTTATGAACAGTATAAAGCGTTTGATGTACATGCCGATCCAATCCTTGAGGGCTACAATATCCTTCACGACAAGACAGGCATAAAGAGAAGAAAGAACATTCCTGCCAGTGAGAACCTTATCAAACTGCTTCTAAAACACGGAGATATGTTTTACATCAACCTTGCCGTTGATATTTATAACCTGATTTCCCTTGAGAGCAAACTTGCTCTTGGAGCGCACAATGTGGATAGGGTAGACGGGAACGTTACGCTCCGGTTCACGGACGGGACGGAACGGTTTGTTCCCATCGGACAGACGGAACCCGTTCCAGTGAATCCGCACGAGTACAGTTACATAGACGATGCCAATGAAATTCTATGCCGTCTGGAAATCCGGCAGGTGGAAAAGACGAAGGTCGATGAGTCTACAAAGAACATCTTCTATATCGTGCAAGGGAATGAAGCAACCGATGATGCCCTGCTCCATGAAACAGCGCGGAAGATCATTGATACGACCGTAAAATACTGCGGCGGAAGCGGGTACATTGTAAAGCCAGAAGTGATATGAGCCACAAGTACGACCGGGAAAAGACGGATGAGCAGATAGCGGAAGAGGGCCTTGCCGCAATGGAAAGCTTGGATGAAAATGAATTGTATCTATTGCAGTATTACAGCCTCGCCAATCGACGAGGCTTTTTCTTTTAGGAGGTGATGGAATGCTTTGAAAGTAATAAAATGCATACAGGCATCGGTGCACCTCTTAAAATTTAGTCCAAATTAGTATTGTCTATTCTTGGCAAAATGCTGAAAGCCAGTGATTGCAAGGGATCGCGAAGATAGTGAGTCACGACACTTCCACCAGACATGAAAGACTCACCAAACGGTGGGCCTTTTCATATCTATCGGAATTGATAGATGAGATCTTCGAGCGGCTTTCTTCACCCGTTATTCCACACGGTCGCTGCTACGTGCGGATTATTCCTCTTTTTCACTTAACCTGGTTATTGAAACATCTTATTTTGTATAGCATAATACAGACATCAAAGATAATCAACATAAGAGAATTAAATCAACAAAGAGAATTTGCTAAGGTCAAAAGGAGGAAATCAAAATGGAATATATGACACTTTCAAATGGAGTAAAGATGCCTTTGGAAGGTTTTGGCGTTTTTCAGGTGCCGGATCCTGAGATGTGCAGGCAGAATTTGACGAATATCTTGATTCGCTGAGGTGAACATCCATCCTGTAGCAATAATCTTGAAGCGATCGCATATATAGAAGACTACCTCATAATGATAGGAATTATGTGATAAAGAAGGAAAGGAGAAACGACAATGGCGAAGAAACAGACAGCGGGAAGAGATAATCTGGGCGAGCTGGCGCCTAAGTTCGCAGAGCTTAATGATGACGTGCTTTTTGGTGAGGTATGGTCCAGAGAGAAGGAGCTGTCTCCTAGAGACCGCAGCATGATAACGATCGCTGCGCTTTTTTCGGCCGGATTGTATCCGCAGCTTAAGGCACATCTTACGCTTGGTAAGGAGCATGGAATAACTAAGGAAGAAGTAGTAGAGGCGGTTACGCAGCTTGCTTTTTACTGTGGATGGCCGAAGGCATGGAGTACGTTTCCTATGATACAGGAAGTATATTGCGATGATAGGAGTGGCGATCTTCCGGAAGGTGTTCCATCGAACCTGCCGCTCCCTGTAGGAAAGCCGAATGACGCGTTCGCACAGTATTTTGTAGGACAAAGCTATCTGGCGCCGCTTAGTATGGAACCGATCCCGACATTCAATGTAACGTTCGAACCCAGATGCCGGAACAACTGGCATATTCATCACGCGACAGGCGGAGGCGGACAGTTACTGATCTGTGTCAGCGGAAGAGGATGGTATCAGGAATGGGGGAAGGATGCGAGAGAACTGCATCCGGGAGATGTGGTCAACATTCCGGCAAATGTCAAGCACTGGCATGGTGCCGCATCGGGTTCGTGGTTCCAGCACATAGCTCAGGAGATACCCGGAGAAAACAGCAAAACAGAATGGTGTGAAGCAGTTGACGACGAAGAGTACAATAAGCTATAGAGTACACTAAGATGGAACTTCAGCTTGACCGGCGTCGGGCTACAGGTAGTAGAATGTAATCAGTTAGAATGTATGGTTTTTGATGAGGAGGAAGATATTATGAGAAAAGATCTTGGAAAGCAGCCGGCGGTTTTCCCAATGCCGGTTTTGATGGTGGCAGCTTATGACGAGAACGGGACAGTGCAGGTAATGAATGCTGCATGGGGAATGATCTGCGGTATGGATAAGATCGCGCTTTTCATTAGCGAAGGCCATGCGACGACCAAGGCGATCAGGAAGACTAAGGCATTCACAGTCAGTATCGCAGACAGGGACCACATGGATGTTGCTGACTATTTCGGCATCGCAACAGGGAACAATATGCCGGATAAATTTGCCAGAACCGGATACCATGCGGAGAAGAGTGACCATGTGGATGCGCCGGTCATTACGGAATTCCCTGTTACAATGGAATGCGACCTTGCAGAGATCACTCATACAGACAATCTTCATGCAGTGGTAGGGACGATTGTAAATGTCAGCGCTGATAAGAAGGTCCTTTCTGATGACGGCAAGATCGATCCGATGAAACTGAATGCCTTGATATTTGATCAGTTCCAGGCAGGATATTATGTTGCGGGCGAGAAGGCAGGACAGGCCTGGGATGCCGGTAAGCCGCTGATGAAATAAAAAGAATATAGTCGGTGAGGTACTGAAGAGTTATGCTGTAAATGACCACGCTACCCAGAGGCACTTTGGAACGATGACTATACAGAGGCCGCCTTATACATGTTATACGCCAACTGCTATAATGATATAACTGACATCGAGACCACAACCGACATCACAAGCGAAGTGGTGAGCAAACCGACAACCACCGAATACGGCAGAGCAGTTTATACAGCCCATTTCACTACTGAGGGCATAGGATCACTTTCGGACGAAATAGAGACCGATCCTCTTAGTGAAGACGAAGTGAATAAAAGAACCGAAGCGCTGGCGCAGCTGAGGGACAAGATCATCGCTGCCAACAGCGCTCTTGCGACCGGCAGCTACACAGAAGAATCAGCTCAGGCTCTGCGCGGCGCCATAGCCGAAGCCAACGCTGTATTTGACGATGACAGTGCTGTAGCCGAGGATGCCAAAACAGCAGAAATGTAGATCCGGGTGAATACAAGCCTGCCGACTACGCCACATATCCAATGCCAAAGCCGCGAACACACTTGCTGTCAAAGGCAGAACCGCAAGCCTTAAATACATCGTCGTGGAGATTATGAAGAAGAGTATGTGACGAGCGGATCTGTTGTACTGATTATATAAATCTGGACTTGTCGAGATGTTTGTTATCTGCATCAGAGTTTCAGTCCGTACATGACTTTTGAGAATTCATGTATTATCTCCACGAAGTGGTTTTCCTGTAACGGCATGCCGTTACTGAACCATTCCTGGGTGAAATTCAGGACGCCTGCGTTGTAAAAGTATGCGGTATAATAACGGACCGGATCTTTTGATTCTCCGAGCGTAAGTTCTATCTGCGCGCGGATGATCATAGTCCGGTATTCTTCGCTGTTGTAACAGGTGCAGAAGCGCCGCAGCGTGGGATTGTTTAAAAACCGGTGGATATAAGTTGAGATGACTGTACGGTCGACGCCGCCGCCATCAAGCGGAAGATTCCACTGCGTCCCTAAATCGAAGTATACTTCCTTTACACTATCCAATATGATCTCGCGTATAAGGTCATCGGTATAACTGTAGTGCGCATAGAAGGTGGATCTGTTGAGTCCGGCTTTGCGGCACAGGTCGACGACAGTGATCAGCTCGGGATCTTTCGCCTGTATCAGTTCCAGAAATGCGCTTTTCAATGCGTTCTTGCTCTTTATTGAGCGGGCGGTTCTTTTATCCATTTCTATCTCTCAATATTTTTCTTTACAAATGGAAAATCTGTGATATAATACATAAGGCTCTTGA
>CAZBFD010000079.1:0-7357 GCA_964491055.1 uncultured Eubacterium sp. | reverse complement strand
AGGGGGTGTTTCGTCACCAAACTACAATAATTCTAGAAATCCTGCCACCAAAAGAAGAAAAAAATAGTTTTGGTAACGAGATGCAGGATCTCGCCAAACCCCAGTTTGTCTAGCTAGTACTGACCTTGTCAAACCCCGCTTGCCTAGCTTGCGCGGACCTCCTCAAACCCCAGTTTGTCTAGCTAGTACTGACCTTGTCAAACCCCGCTTGCCTAGCTTGCGCGGATCTCCTCAAACTCCAGCTTAACAAGATGCAAACAGCTTGCAAAACTAGTTTTTTCATGATTTTGGACGGTGAAAGTGGTATGATATAAAACGGAGTAAAAGAATGATTACTTGTTGAAAGTTTATTTATATATGGCATTTTTGGAGTTGTTTCATAAATGCCATAATCGTGTCATATATGAGGAATCTGATATGAGTATAGATCATGCTATCAGCAAGGTGAGATCGTGCGTGCGGGCTGTGGCGGTCCTGATGCTGCTCGTCTTGTTTTGCTTTGCCGTTATTTCGGACGTTTCCGGGCGTGCCGGTATTGCCGGCTCAGACGGATATGTATGGGCTGAGACTAACACGGGCGACAGGATCGATGTGGATGTTACGGGAAAGAAAAAGGGCTATTCAGCTGTGCTGTATAACAATATGAACGGCCTTCCTACGTCTGAAGCGAATGCGATAACGGAAACGTCTGAGGGGTTCATCTGGATCGGGAGCTACAGCGGACTTATAAGATATGACGGGAATACTTTTGAGAGGATGGACTCCACTACGGGCATCGCAAGCGTAAGGAGCCTTTTTGTCGACAGCAGGGAGCGCCTGTGGATCGGAACAAATGACAGCGGGATCTTCGTTATGGAGAAGGGTGAGTTCACGAGGTTCGACTCTGATGAGGATCTTAAGGCTGCTGCGGTACGGTCATTCGCTGAGGATGAAAACGGGAACATCTACGCAGCGACTACAGCAGGGATAATCGTTATAGACAGCAGCATGCAGGCCGAAAGGATACACGATGAGCACATCGAGGATTCATATGTAACAGACCTGCAGATGAGCAGCGACGGAACGATCTACGGGATAATGGTGAACGGTGAGGCGTTCACGCTCCGTGACGGCAGGCTTGACCAGTACTACGATGTGGACAGGCTCGGCGGAATCATCGTTGTTTCTATTCTTCCTGACGATGATAATGCAGGGAAAGTCTGGATCGGGACCCCGGAGTCAGAGATACTTTACGGGAGTCTGGACGATTCCGGCCGCATGAGCAGGATCGACGCGTCGCCGCTCATGAACATCAAAAGCATCGAGCGGTATGGTAACCAGCTCTGGATCTGTTCCGATAACGGGATAGGCATTTACAAGGGGAAAAAGGTCACAGTTCTTGACAATGTCCCTATGGACCACTCTGTGGACCACGTTATAACGGACTATGCCGGGAATCTTTGGTTCACATCATCCAGACAGGGCGTGATGAAGATAGTCCCGAACAGATTTGAAGATATCTTCGAGAGATTCGGGCTTGACAAGACCGTAGTCAATTCGACATGCGTCTTCCGGGAAAAGCTTTTCATCGGAACTGATGACGGCCTCATCGTGACAGACAGCAAAGAGAAGATGAACAAGCTGCCGCTGAAGAGTGCGGCAACTGCGTCAGGGAAAGAGCTTGATTACAAAGACTTTATACAGATGATGGAAGGATGCCGGATCAGGTCGATACTTCCGGACAGTAAAGGCAACATATGGCTCGCCACGTTCAGCGAGCGCGGGCTTGTAAGGTATGACGGCAGGAACGCAACTGTGTTCACATCGAAAGACGGCTTGCCTTCAGAGTGGGTCAGGGCAACATATGAAAGAGAAGACGGGACCATGCTCGTCGCGCTTACCGGAGGAGTCGCTGTTATCGACGGTGATGATGTAAAGAGGGTATACGGAGATAAAGACGGTTTACAGAACACAGAGATACTTACAGTCATGGAAGCCGTGAACGGGGACATAATAGCAGGCTCGGACGGCGGCGGCATTTACATAATAAATGATAACGGGACTAAATGCATCTCGACAAGGGACGGCCTTTCTTCAAATGTCATCATGAGAGTGAAGAAGGACGCTGCCCGCGACATATACTGGATAGTGACGAGCAACGCCATAGCTTATATGGACGATCAGTACAATGTGAAGGTCGTGAGCTCATTCCCGTACTCGAACAACTTTGACCTTTATCAGAACAAGAATGATGAGATGTGGGTCATCAGCAGCAACGGCCTTTACGAGGTCACTACGGATGAGATGCTCGCTGATAAAGATATTTCACCAGTGTTCTACGGCGTTGATAACGGGCTTCCTGCTATCGCGACAGGGAACTCATACAGCGGGCTCACAGAGGACGGAGATCTTTATATAGCATGCAGCTCAGGTACGGTGAAGGTGAATATAGATGAGGCCTTTGAGGATGTCAGCAACCTGAAGATGGCGGTGCCGTACGTCAAGGCAGATGATACGATGATTTACCCTGATGATAAGGGTGAGATCACTATTCCTGCAGGCACACGGAAGCTCACAGTATATAGCTACGTGTTCAACTATTCGCTGACGAACCCGCTGGTGACTTACCAGCTGGAGGGGTTTGAGAATAAGAGCACCACGGTGAAGCGGTCTGATCTTGTTCCGGTCGACTATACCAACCTCAGGGGCGGCACTTACCATTACATCATGCAGCTCTCTGACTCAATGGGGCATGGGAACAAGGAAGTCTCTGTAAAGATCCTGAAGACAAAAGCGTTCTATGAGCAGCTCTGGTTCATGGTACTTGCAGTGCTGCTCGCGTTTATGCTCATTGCTTTGGCCGTAAAGAAATATATAGACGCCAAGACGAGGGCGCTTGAAAAGAAGCATCAGGAGGCACGCCGTGTATTCGAGCAGACTGCTGAGGCACTGGCAAGCGCGATCGACGCAAAAGATACTTATACGAACGGTCACTCAAGAAGGGTAGCTGCTTATTCGCTTAAGATAGCAAAGCAGGCAGGTAAATCTGAAGAGGTATGCGACAAGGTGTACTTCGCGGCGCTGCTTCATGACGTAGGAAAGATCGGCGTCCCGATCGAGATCCTGTCAAAGAAGGGAAGGCTCACAGATGATGAGTTCGAGCAGATCAAGTTTCACCCTGTGGCAGGCGGGAACATCCTTGAGAATATCAAGGAGTCGCCGTGGCTTTCTCTCGGGGCAAGGTACCACCACGAACGCTACAACGGAACTGGATATCCTGAGGGACTGAAAGGTGAGGAGATACCTGATATAGCAAGGATCATCGCTGTCGCGGACGCTTATGACGCCATGACATCAAACAGGAGCTACCGTAAAGCTATCCCTCAGCACATAGTAAGGGAAGAGATCGTTAAAGGCATCGGAACGCAGTTCGACCCTGAATACGCGAAGATAATGATACACATGATCGACCTTGATACCGAGTACAAGATGCAGGAATCACAGTCGGGCGATAATATGAGGAAGACGGAGAGCCTGCGCTGCGAATCAATTTATAACAAGTGCACTGAGGGCATCGGCATAACGAATAAGATCACAAGGATACGCCTCTGCAGCCATCCTGATGAAGGTGTGCCGGCGGATCAGAGCCTGCCTTCGCTTATCCTCTTCGACTCGCTGGACGGGACAGTCCATCCGGGAGAAGAAAACAACAAGGACATCATATACTTTGAATATGGCAGGATAAGGCTCGACGGGAAGATCACAGAAGAAGGAGTAAGAAAGACAAGAGTAAGAGTCCTGGATGAGACCACAGTCAAGCGGTCTGAATTCGGCGAGCCTCTGACCGAGCAGCTATATGCGGTAGAAGCGATCAGGTATAAAGATAAGGCGATGATAAGGATCGCGGATGAGGTAAAGACGACAGAGATAGTAATTGCTCTTCCTGACAGCGCGCGCTTCCTGTATATCTCGATCGGAGGCGAGAAATGCTTCGTGCATAACATCATGGTGGACACTGATAAAGAGGAGCTGGACGGGGACTACATACCCCGTATCGCAGAGGAGATAAGCTATATCAAAGGCTGTCCGACAGGCGAAGTTGCGAACGTTGAAGTGAACGGCTGGTGCAGTGAGGCAACGACAGGTATCCCTCTGCTTGACGGTATGAAGCTCACCTTCCATTCCCTGAGCCTTCCGACAGCGAGGCTCGTCTGGCACTGTCCGTATATCAGGCTGTTCTCTTCGGAAGACGGCCAGGTGAAGAGCAGGAACTTCCGCGAATACATGCTGCTTAGGATCGACGGTGAGAACTGGGAGTCCGACGAGCACGTCAAGAACAAAGTCCAGGTGAACAGGACAGAAGCTTTCACGAACTGGGAAAACTGGAAAGAAAAGAACAAAGAAGGCCTGGACTGCACTGTTATCATCACGAGGGACAAAGATGTCATAAAGATGCATACAGAAAACCTCGGCATCGCGATCGACAGCGAGACGACGATAATCGACAAGGTAGAAGAGATATACGTCGCGATCACAGGCGACCAGGTCGCGATAACAGACGTACATGTCGAGAGATGATATATCCGTAAATAAGCTGAACGGCCGAGAGATATATATTGGTGAATGAATTGAAAGAGAGGGAAGTTATCATGCTTAGGAACAGTATCGAGAAGAAAGCGGCAGTATTTGCTGCGGCAGCTTTAGTCATGATTTTGATTGTTATGTCGGGGGAGCCGGTGTCTGCCGCATCCGTGAAGGACTCCGGTCAAAATCATGACGATCCTTTCGCGTTCCGCGGGGGCGCCGTGCTCCAGTCGCTTCGTGAGGAGGCGGTCAAGTATCCTGACGCATTTGACCTGAGGAATGTGGATACGGACGGGAACGGGACTCCGGATAAGAACTTTGTGACAAAGGTCAAGCTGCAGAATCCGTATGGTTCATGCTGGGGGTTCGCCGCGGCGAGCGCTGCAGAAAGTGCTTTGATCGCGGACGGCCTTGCGGATGAGAATGTCGATCTTTCGGAGAAGCATATAGTGTGGTTTACGACTTCCCATATCGACGACCCGGAAAGCCCGCAGAACGGCGAAGGCTGGCATTTCAAAGAAGTGACAAGCGAAGACCTGAAGACGTCAGCGTACAGGTATGAAACAGGGGGGAACTCGATGTACGCTACTGTGCTTTTCTCGTCTGGAATGGGACCGGTCGTGGAAAATGCGAAGGATCCTGAGACCGGGGAATCTCTTGAGACTGTCCTTGGATACAGAGGAAAACGCGGCGAGAAGATCGTAAGAAGGACCGCTGTGGCATATGATAAAGACGGGAATCCTACTAAGTGGGCCAGAAAAGCAGTGTGGAACAGCGAAGATGACGACTGGTCGGTGCCGGATAAGTACCGTTATCTACAGTCATACAGGCTTAAGGATTCGATGCTGCTCCCGGGGCTGCTTGACGCTCCGGGCAAGCTGAATGAAGACAGCCTGAACGCATGGAAACAGGTGATGTGCATGAGCCATAGAGCGATCAGCGTCTCATTCTGTGCTGAATCATACCTTCCTGGCCAGGACACGGAAAATAAGAAGTATATAAGCAACAACTGGGCACACTATGTATATGACAGTGAATTTGCGAATCATGCCGTGACAGTGGTCGCCTGGGACGATAATTATCCTAAGGAAAACTTCAGGCATCCTGTTACCGACCCTGATCATACTGAGGAAGATACAGTGCCGCCCGGGGACGGCGCGTTCCTGATAAAGAACAGCTGGGGGTCGGAGCTGAATGACTTCCCGGACAATGGATACCGTCACTGGGGACTTCTTGAGGGGCTCGACGGAGTTCCGTACGATCCAGGTGCAAAGGCAAAGTCTGACAGGGCGACCGGATACTTCTGGATCTCATATTATGACAGGAGCTTAGGTGACCCTGAGGCTTTAGTATTCGATAAAGCAAATGACGGAAACGATTATGAGATAGCGCAGACGGACTTCCTTGAAGCCAGCTATTTTGATATATATGAAAACAGCAAGGACTGCAGGTCAGCCAACGTATTCACAGCAGACAAGACGTCTGAGCTAAAGGAGATCTCAGTAGTGACGACTATCCCCGGGACAGAAGTGTCATATGCGGTATATATGCTGCCTGACGGCTTTAATGATCCTGAGGACGGCGTAAAGATCGCCGAAGGAAAAGCAGGACCTTTCAATTACGGCGGATATCACAGGTTCAAGATCAATGCATCAAAAGTACTCTCGAAAAACCAGAAATATTCTGTCGTGATCTCTGAAAAGGCAGATATGGATTATCCATACAGGGACTCGATAGATGGAACTTATGCAGCATATAAGACATATTATAACAGCTCGATGCCGTCAAATTTCTACAGCAAAGCCATCGTGAACGAGGGCGAGAGCTTCTGCACGGTCAATGGAGAATGGAAAGACATCTCTGATAAAGAGGTACAGGGAGATATCACTCATTCATATAACAATGAAATGGATAACTTCCCGATCAAAGCCTTTCTCGACCCGGTGATGAACGGAGATGAGCCTTTCACAGGATATATTGCTGTCAGCAACTGGCAGGAAGGGACACCGGGGATCTTTACGATGTTCCCTGAAGACAGCAAAACTGTGACAGCCGAGTTCAGAGGGCTCAGCACAGACATGCCTGATACCTGGGATCCGGAGATCACATGGACATCAAGCAACGACCAGGTGGTAAGCGTGACACCTAAGAAAGACGACTATGGTGAAGCTGTTATCAAAGGGCTGTCTGGAGGGAAGGCATATATCATGGTAGACGCCGGTAAATATGGCTCCAGAGTGATCGGAATAAACGTAAAGAAGCCAGAAGTTGAATTCTTCTTCCTGGACGACACCGATGACCAGGTATATACAGGTAAAGAGATAAAACCTGCGGTGACTGATGTGTACATGGAATCGTCGTACTATGATAAGGAAAAATATGTGGAAGGTGTCGACTATGAAGTAAAATATGAAAACAATATCGATGCCGGGACAGCGACAGTGACCGTTAACGGGATCGGCCTGTACGGCGGATCTTCCACGGAGGAATTCCAGATCCTGAAGGCGCCTAACACCATGAAGGCGAAAGGCAGGACGGTGAAGCTCAAGGCGGCGGCTCTCAAGAAGAAGGCGAAAGTCATCAAAGCCTCGAAGGCATTCAATGTCAAGGCCGCCAATGGTAAAGTCACATACAAAAAGGTAAAAGGAAGCAAGAACTTCAAAGTCGCTTCATCCGGAAAGATAACCGTGAAGAAGGGTACTAAGAAGGGTAAATACAAGATCACCGTTAACGTAAGCGCAGCGGGGAACAATAACTATGAGGCAGCTTCAAAGAAGGTGAAAGTCACAGTAAA
>CAZBFD010000078.1:6075-7423 GCA_964491055.1 uncultured Eubacterium sp. | reverse complement strand
GCCTAATCACCACGTCGAAAGAGTTCGGTACGTGTTTTGTTGACATCGACGTCTCGCTCCGCTGCAGGTATAAGAGCATGATCTTCTCGGATGTCACGACAGGCCCCGCGCCCATGAGATATTTATAGTTGAAGAGCCGGTCCTCGCCGAATGACTCTCCGCAGGTGAACCTAAGGCCGAGGCGCTCTATAGTGGCCCGCCTGAAGAATTTGTAGCAGTTCGAGTAGACGAGCAGCTGCCTGATCCTTTTGTAGACATCGGCAAAATCTCCTGTGTCGGCGTAGTACTTGTTGTGCACGGTCCAGTATATCTTCTCGCCCGTGAGGAACGACCGCTCGATGCCGAATATGTAAAGGTCCGCGTCCCTCCGCATGACTTCCCACGCGTCCGCGAAAAAGCCGCAGCGCACGAGGTCGTCGCAGTCGATGAATGTAACAAAATCTCCCCGGGCTTCGTCGAGGCCTTTGTTTCTCGCGCCGGATGCTCCTGCGTGGGCACAGTAAAACATGCGGATCTTGTCGTTCATCCCCTCATATGATCTCAGGACGTCCGCTGTTCCGTCCGTTGAGCCGTCGTCGACCAGGATCAGCTCAAAGTCGCCTTCCTGGTTCATCACAGACTCAATGCACTCTCCAATATACTCACTGCAGTTATATGCAGGAACGATCACAGATAATCTGGGCAATACACGCCTCCTCTTAACTGTTTGTTTACTCGAATGCCATTCTTTTAAAGAACTCTGGCAGATGGAAATTCGGCTTCTCCGTATCGATCCGGGACCATGCGATAAAATGCTTGTGAACAGTATGGTTGCCGCACTTATACATGTTCGCCATGATATCTCTGTCAAAATTAAAGTCATTGTAGAACATGCGAATGAACTTAAGCGGGATCCTGTAAAAAACTTCCCATCCGTCCTCTGTCCTTGCTGTCGATACCCCGAAATACTCCCTGCCGTTTTCTCTTACGATGTCAAACCGCTCTTTCCCGCCGAACTGGATACACATGCATCCGTTTGGATTGATCTCAAAATTAATGTAGTCCTCTTCGCCGTCTGCTTTAAAGAAAAACTCCAGGCAGCTGTCGTTGCAGACCGGCGACAGCGGTTCTTCATACTCGGCTTTTATATCTGCCTCTTTTGCTCTCATATGAACATACAGATACTGATCATCATGGCAGAGCTGCCCTTCCGCGCGGATCCCGAAATCATAAGTCCACAGAACCTGATCTATATGCAGCTTCGGTATCTCGCTCCAGTAATATCCCTGCTAGCATCGTTTCTCGACTATTATCCTAGTTTGAATTATACAACACAACTATAATTTCTCTCAATATAATACATCACACA
>CAZBFD010000078.1:0-6044 GCA_964491055.1 uncultured Eubacterium sp. | reverse complement strand
TATCCATCCCGCTGAAGCTGGGGAAAATGGGCTAACGGGAGCATCGCGACGAACGCATAGCTCAGGAGGCTCGCCTGTCTTCCGCCGCGCTGCCTCTATGAACGGCAGGCGGCGGAGCGGCCTCCTGAGTGCGTTCAGCTCCCTCTTGGCAGTCGCCCTCGCGATGGATAAGCTCGTGCACAGATTAGAGGACAAGTGACTCCACGATACTTCAAGCTCACTTGTCCTCAATCTGCACACTGCCTTACCCACACTTCGCGCGTCGCAGTTTGCTGTGGTCGGTTTTTGATTACTAAAGCATCCGATATAGGTGATTTCTTCTACGTTTTTTCGATTCCACACCTATATTCCGCTGCTATAAGCATCCGATATAGGTGATTTTTTCTATGGTTTCTCGATTCCACACCTATCTTCCGCTGCCTAAGGCATCCGATATAGGTGATTTCTTCTATGCTTTCTCGATTCCTCACCTATATTCAGCTGCCACAAGCATCCGATATAGGTGATTTCTTCTATGCTTTCTCGATTCCTCACCTATACTCCGCTGACCTTGGTCGGTATTGACTACACATCTTTGAAACTAGCTCCACAATCAGCCGTTCTGAAGTGTCCGTCTTGGTCATTATTGACTACACATCCCTGAAATCAGCTCCACAAACAGCCGTTCTGAAGCGTCCGTCTTTGTCGGTTTTGACTACACATCTTTGAAATAGTGACCACATATAAAGACTGCCTGTCTACTATTCTGTGGTATATGTCTGAAGTGTTGGCACGGATGTGTGCATCGCAAGCGTCAAGTGGCGAGCCGGATGAGACCGCCTGGGCTAGAGCCACTTGTCCTGCGATGTGCACGTGCTGTCAACGCGAAGACACCAAGCCAAGAGGGAGGCGGGTACACTCAGTGACCCGCTCCGGCAGCTGCCGTTCATATCGTCATTCGATGCAGTCGTTCGCTCCGCCCTCGACGCTAAAAGCGCCAGGAACTACGCTCCGACTTAAAAGGCAGCCTGACGGAAAACAGGCGAGGTCACTGAGAATGTGTCCTCCGCGATGCGCCCAGTAAGCGCGAGCGGGGCTCCCGGTGGGATCGGTAAACAATACTGCTTCCTTGTGTGTCTCCGATGGAGCATTTTCTGCTTTTATATTACTGTAAGTTTTGTTATTATTTATTTGTCAGCGGGCGTCTCTGAGTTCACAAAGTGTGCCAAAGTGAAACGTCCCCAGTGACACATTCGAGTTCACAAAGTGTGTCAAAAAGAAACGTCCCCAGTGACACACTGACACACTGGTACACACATTGACGCAATAATTAAGAAAGGAAATTGTGCTGATATGACAGAAGAGCTTGTTTTTGATGAGAATGATGTGATCGCGGTCATTGCGCCGCACCCGGATGATGAGTGTCTGGGGGCTTCGGCTGCGCTTATCAAAATGACGGATAAGACGGATATTTATGTGCTTAGCGACGGCAGCCACGGAAATCCGGATATTGATATTGAAGAAGAAGCAAAGATAAGGAAGGCGCAGTTTGATGCGGAGATGGAATACCTTAAGCCTCATGACGCCGTGTGGCTGGGTTTTGAGGACACCAAGCTCGCCAAGCATTATGAAGCGGCTGACCAGATCGACTTCACCAAGTACACCAAGGTGTTTTTGCCATGGAATGAGAGTCTGCATCCAGACCACAGAGCTGCCTGCGACATGTGCTGCAAGGCGATCCAGAAGCAGAAGGCCAATCCGGACTGCTACATCTATGAAGTGAACGCGCCGTTCCACAGACCGACGCATTTCTTCGACATCACTGACATAATCGACGAAAAGTGTAAGCTCATGGACTTCCACAAGGACCAGATCGCGCAGAAAGACATCCCGATCTCACTCAACAAATTCAGAGCTGCACAGCTTATATCCAGGACGCACGTGAAATACGCTGAGTGCTACCTCAAGATCAACCCGTATGAGATAGCGTATAACGACGATCTGCTCGTAAAGCTGTTCGTATTCAAAGAGGACTACGGTCTTTACGACAAGCTTCTCGAGAAAGGCGTACGCATCAAGCGCGCAATGCCTTGCGATATCACACCGATCCACGATTTCATCGAGAAGAATTTCTCCAAGGGATGGGCTGACGAGGCTCTTCCCGCAATAATGAACGGAAGCTGCTTCATTGCGGTCAAAGGCAAAGAAGTCATCGCATTCGGATGCGCAGACGCAACCGCAAAAGGATACATCGGTCCATGCGGCACAGCAGTCGAAGCCCGCGGCATGGGTCTTTACAGGGCCCTTTCACAAAGATGCTACCGCTACCTTCTCGAGCACGGCTACAGATACGCGATCATCGGAATGGCGGCGCCTACAGTGTTCAATATCCACAAAGATCTTGGAGACGCTGAGGTGATCAAAGGAAGCAGAGGTTCCTACGACAACCTTCTTGTAAGAACTAAATACCACTATTGATAAAAGTGTGACAGTTTAAGGCTAAATATGGATGAACAAACCGAAATAATAGAATATCCCGGAAGCACTGAAGGTGATCAGTATCGGCGCAGGGGAAGTCTTACGATGAGGAAACTCACCGAATACATTCCTGTGATGATCATGACCAACATTTCTTTGCTTCTTATCAACTCCGTAGATAGAATAGTTGCCGGAAATCTCATCGGTACAGAAGCGATGAACTCCATCAGCATATTCTATCCGGTTTTGTTATTCACGTCAGTTTTCAGCGGTCCGGCGACGACGGCGGCGTGATATACGGGCTTTGCTCGTTTTGTCTGTCGCTGATAAACGTCCTTCTGTTCGGCGTGCAGGGCGGCATGCGCCCGCTGATGGGCCTTTACATGGGCGCCGAGGACAAGCAGGGACTCAAGGAGCTTATGCGCCAGGGACTTATCAACGTGCTGTTCTACTCCGGCGTCACGACACTCCTGGTCCTGCTGATCCCGAAGTTCTTCTACTACCTGCACGGCGTAAAAACGATCCCGGACGGAGGCATACTCTCAGCCCAGCTGTTTTCGCTGGCGTTCATCTTCAGGGGATTTGATTATGTGCTTAGGCTTTACTTGAGCACGAAAAAAGATGTCCGGTTCGCCACTGTGCTCACAGTGCTCGGGAACGCGACGCTCCCGCTGTTCGCAGTCATGATCGCACGCACGAACGCGCCAAACGCTTACATTTTCCTGTCGTACCTGTTCACCGAGCTCCTGATATTCGTGCTCTCAGCCGTCCGCTACAACCAGCTCAGGTCGACGGACGGCGCAGAAAAAGACGGGAGCACCGTGCTGTACCTGACCATTGACCGCGACCAGGCCATCGACGCCTCCAGATACATAAGAGATTTTGCCGCAAAACACGACATAGACCCGAGGGTGTCATACAGAGTCGCGCTGTGCATGGAAGAGATGGTGGGATACATCAAAGACGCGAACAAATCCTCTTTGATCCCGCTCGACAAGATAAGTGCCGACATAATCATACGCTTCGTCAACCCGCACAAAGCCTTCTTTATCACGCTTGACAACGGCGCGTTCATCGCCCTCGACAAAGACGACGAAAAACAAAACCTTATCACGGACAACTACAGCCTCATCAAGAAAGTAGCAAAAGACGTAGAATACCAGTACATACTGAACATGAACTACACCAAGATAACGATCGAATAATGAAACAATGAAAGCGCAGTAGGGACGTTTCTCTTTAATTCAGACAAGTAATCGCTATTGTACAGATTACTGTTTTAGCAGGAAAGCAGAATGTCATGGATATAATTAAGGAAGCAGATAAGTTCTTATATGGCTTGTTCTTAAATGCAGCGAAGGGTGTTAAAGATAATTACCACAGAAGGCAGTTCAAAGGTTTTAACCGCGAGCTCGTCAGTGTTTTCGCAGGTGACTGGGATGAAGCTGAGCGGGATGAAGAATACAGGGAGCTGGTTCTGCCCTACTGGGAGAAGTTCGGCAGGAAGCCGGACAGATTCTGGTTTGAGCTTGCGGGCTCACGCGACAGGAAGATGGATCCGCGCTATATCCCATCGGATCTTTATTATCTGGAGCTTCTGCCTTACATCAACAACCAGCCTTTCCACTACGCGCTGGAAGATAAAAACTATCTGGATCTCAGGTTCCCGGATGTCAAGCAGGCAGCGACCGTCTGCCGGAGAATAGCGGGAGAATACTATGATGCTGAGATGACGCTGATCGATAAAGAGGCTGCGGCTGGTCTGGTAAAAGAATACGAGGGTTCCCTCTTTATCAAACCCGCCTTATACACGGCGTTTGGGAACGGGATAAAAGAATTCATCCCTGCGGAGCTTTCTGATGAGGATATAGAAGATCTGTTCACGAGCACTGGTGCCAACTTCATCGTTCAAAAAAAGATAATGCAGCATGCATCGCTCGCATCGATAAACCCTGATTCAGTATGTACCATAAGGGTTTTGTCGCTGTTTACAGAGGGAAAGATATACATCCCGAACATGTATCTCAGGGTCAGCACCCCCGGCTCTTCGCATGTGACGCCCGGGAGTGAGTACAATACCGAGATCCGGCCCGACGGCAGCATCAGCCAGAAAGTGTGTTTTGATGAGGGCGGCTGGCTGGACAACCGCGAGGAAGGCATATTCGAGGAATGTCTCGTGATCCCGGGCATCGAGCGCGTGCTTGACGAGGTCAGGCGCATACACCCTAGAGTCAGCCACTTTAAATGGATCGGATGGGACTACACCATCGACGAAGACGGCGACCCGGTCCTGATCGAGCTCAACGCGAGCCCCGGCGACCACGCCCAGCGCGTGTGCGGCAGGCCACTCTTCGGCGACATGACCGACTGGGTGCTCGAGGATTACTTCAAAAACCGCAGCATGGACGACAACCAGCTCAACGGCAGCTGGTGTACCAACAATAACATCAACAAAATCTGCGGGTAATACGGGAATGTGTCAGCGGGGACGTTTTGTGTCAAAGAGAAACGTCCCCGCTGACACACTACGCTTGCGTCATCTGGCGCACTTTAGCTCATCTCTAGCTGACTTTGATCTTAAGTGTCAGCTTCTGTGTTTTTGCCTTGAAGTATGAGTCACCTGCTGCCTTTACAGCTACTTTGACTTTGTATGTGCCCTTCTTCAGGCCTTTCTTGAACGTTACTTTACCGGTCTTCTTATTGATCGTTATCTTTTTGCTGCCGGATGTCTTCTTGTAAGTGACCTTGCCGGCACCAGCCTTCACGGTTTTGATGACCTTAGACACTTTGACGGTCTTTGACTTCTTCTTCAGAGCACTCTGCTTGATCTTGAAGGGCTTAGCCTTGACCTTGAGCGGGTTCGCGCCTTTGCTAATGATGTACTGGTAGAAACATCTGCCGCCGTACTCGCCGATACCCTCGATCGTCATGTAATACTCGCCCGGCTTGAGCAGCTCGTCTCTTACTATGAACTGGTAGTCTTTGCCTTCTACCAGCGTCTTGCCGTCCAGCGTGAACGTCGGGAGGAATTCACCTTTGTGGTTCTTGCTGTATGTCGAATCCGAAATGTCTGCCCTGTCGATCCCGATAACGGTCTTGATATCCTTATCCGTTATCTTATCTGTTATATCGAGCTCTGTACCATAGATATCTCTGATAGTGGTCGTAGAATCCAGTACCTTTCCGTCGCCGTCGATATCGCCAATGTCAGGGATGTCTTTGATATCTGTAAACACAAGATTGACGTCCTTGTAGTTCTCCTTGGAGATTTTGATGACGTCTGACGCTATCGGATAGAATTTCTCCATCATTCCAAAGAGGTTATAGTAAATGATCGGTTTAAGTACCATTTCTCCGGTGATATCTTCCGGTTTGATCTCTCTTAATGACCCGTTCTCCTGCCTGGTTGCGATCGTATCGAGTGCTCCGCTGTCCTTAAAGAATGCCACAAGTGTGAGATCGCCAGACTCGTTCTCTGTCGATACGACTACACTTTCGTTGTCCTGCATGTATATGCTGGCGACCAGATTCTTGCCGTCGGCATTATTTACCGCGTACCATTTATCAGGTATCGGTTCAAAGTTCCA
>CAZBFD010000077.1:0-7540 GCA_964491055.1 uncultured Eubacterium sp. | reverse complement strand
CCTGCTCAACGCCAAATGAGATATTCTTTAATTCAAGCATAGTTATTTCGCCTCCATAAACGATTATACCCCTGATCAGCGTCATTAACACACAAAAAAGATGCAGACTATTTCCAGCCTGCATCTGTATACAGTTCCAGACGCTTTATTTCGCCCAGCCGCGCGTGCACGCAACAGCCTTGTGCCAGCCGCTGATCTTTTCATTCCGCTCATCAGCATCTATAGCAGGACTGAACACTTTTTCTATTTCATGGTTTGCTTTTACCTCATCAAGATCTTTCCAGTATCCCACGGCAAGACCTGCCAGGTACGATGCGCCCATCGCTGTAGTCTCTACGCATGAAGGCCTCCATACTTCTGCGTCTATCAGATCAGCCTGCATCTGCAGCATAAGATCATTCTTTGTCGCCCCGCCGTCAACATTGAGATGGTATGATTCTTCTGTTCCTTCAGCTGAATTACCGCATTCCAGATCAGGATCTTCATGTGCTGCGATAACATCCTGCTTCATCGCTTCAATTACGTCGTTCACCTGATATGTCATCGACTCCAGTGTCGCTCTTATTATGTGATACTTGTTCACACCGCGCGTAAGGCCGACGATAGCTCCTCTGGCATACTGATCCCAGTACGGCGCGCCGAGCCCTGTAAATGCGGGAATTATATAGCATCCGTTAGTATCCTTTACCTTGCCTGCCATATACTCTGTATCCTTTGCGTCATCAATAAGGCGCAGCTGATCACGCAGCCACTGAACGGCGGCTCCGGCTATGAATATCGATCCTTCAAGCGCATAATACACTTTCCCGCCATATCCCCAGGCGATGGTGGTAACAAGGCCGTGTCCGGAAAACACAGGATGCTCGCCTGTGTTCATAAGCAGGAATCCGCCAGTTCCATATGTGCTCTTCACGTCTCCCTCTTCGAAGCATGTCTGCCCGAAGAGAGCACACTGCTGGTCTCCAGCTGCTCCCGCGATCGGTATCTCTCCTCCGAACCAGCCTATATCCGACATGCCGTACACACAGCTTGAAGGCTTGACTTCAGGGAGCATGCTCCTTGGAATATCAAGCTCAGCAAGGATATCCTCATCCCACGTAAGGGTTTTGATGTTGAACATCATTGTGCGTGACGCATTGGAATAGTCCGTCACATGCACGCGTCCCTTGGTGAGTTTCCAGATAAGCCAGGTCTCCACAGTGCCGAAGAGCAGCTCTCCTTTTTCTGCGCGCTCACGGGCGCCTTCTACATTGTCCAGGATCCACTTAAGCTTAGTCCCTGAGAAGTACGCGTCTATAACAAGGCCCGTCTTCTCACGGATCGTATCGGTCAGGCCTTTTTCCTTCAGTGAGTCACAGTATTCAGATGTCCGCCTGCACTGCCATACTATGGCGTTATATACAGGTTCTCCCGTATTCTTATCCCAGACAATCGTCGTTTCGCGCTGGTTCGTTATGCCGATAGCGGCGATGTCACGTGCGGAAGCATTCACCTTCTGCATCGCCTCAACTGCGACACTTATCTGTGTCGACCATATTTCATTGGCGTCATGCTCTACCCAGCCGGGTTTAGGGAATATCTGTGTGAATTCTTTCTGTGCCACGCTGACCATCTTCCCGCTGTGGTCAAACAATATACATCTGTTGCTCGTCGTACCGGCGTCCAGCGCCATTACATACTTTGACATGTCGTCTGTTCCTCCGTTGATACCAGTTACTATAATTATGCATCATCCGGCCTAGCTCTTTTTTCTGAGAGCGTTCGCGATTATAATCACGATACCATATGAAACTCCGGCTACCGGCCAGATGATCCAGCCCCTTGACCAGTCATTAGTGATAAAGCAGTAGGCAAGGAATACTGCTGTCACCGCCATCCAGAAGACTGCAGTGATCGCTTCATTGTTTTTATTCTCTTTCTTTGCCTTCCTTGTATAGTCGTCCTCTTCCAGAAGCATATCAAATCCTTCTTTGATTATCGATGCTCTAACGATAAGGAAAACTCCAAGCGCTACAAGAACCAGAAGCATACATACAGCGTATACGAAGAAAACTGCCTTCGGCCCGGTTCCCGGATCCCCGACTAACATCATCGTAACGAAAATAGGAAGCGCGGACATCACACAGAGTACTATCCCAATGATCATCATTTTCACATAGCTGTCGTGGAAACGGTCTTTCTGCGCTCTCGCCATTCCGTCAACACCATAAGCTGTATCGAGCATTTCTTTCTCCATATACTCGAAAGGCTTCATTGCCATGTAAGATCTTATGAACAATGCGACAGCAGGTCCGACAAGCAGGAACAAAACCACGAGCCCTGCTCCTGTCGCCATTTCTTCGCTCAAAGCGATCTTCCCATACTCTGACAGTCCTCCAAGAAGAAGCAGCATTACCGGCGACAGTATGCACATCATTACACCGACCGATATCCACCTGGACGCGCGTTCTCTTATATCAAGGAAAGCTGTTGCTTCTTCCATTGACACGCTCCTGAGGCCGCACTCATCATCCTGCGCCGGAACAGCTTCGATTGCTTTATCGTTCCTGTCAGGCTCCACCTCGTACTCATCCTTTAAAAGAAAGTCTGTGCTCACGCCGAACAGATCTGACATTTTCAGTATCTTATTCATGTCAGGTATCGACTGTGCGCTTTCCCATTTAGATATAGCCTGTCTGCTCACATCCAGCTTCTCCGCCAGATCTTCCTGTGACCATCCGTTTTTCTTTCTCAGCTCGATTATCTTGTCTGCTAATATCATTTGTCTACCCTCCTGCAGAATGCTTTCTTCAGCTTCATTTTTCGATGTAATGATACCGTTGAAAGCAGTTGCAGGCTATAAAGTAAGCCTTGAAAATGCGCAACCTGCAGTTGCAAAATGCTGTTTTCTCAATATTTTACGTGATCCTGCCCTATATCAGGCCAGGATCTGCATCTTTTCTACAGTCTTCAGTCAATGCTTTCAAGAGCCTGCTTAAGGTCCTCGATTATATCATCCACATTCTCTATTCCGACAGAGAATCTGATAAGGTCTGCACCTACTCCTGCCGCTTCAAGCTCTTCGTCAGAAAGCTGCCTGTGAGTGGATGATGCAGGATGGAGCACACATGTATGAGCGTCAGCCACATGTGTCGCGATCATGGCCACCTTAAGGTGCTTCATGAATTCTTCTGCGGCTTTCCTTCCGCCCTTTACTCCGAAGCTTATCACTCCGCATGTCCCGTCAGGCATGTATTTCATAGCACGCTCATGATATTTGTTGTCCGGGAGCCCCGGATAATTCACCCATGTGACTTCAGGCCGTGTCTGAAGGAATTCAGCAACTTTCTGTGCATTCTCGCAGTGCCTCTTCATCCTTACAGCGAGCGACTCGAGCCCGAGGTTCAGGAAGAACGCGTTCATCGGAGACTGGATAGATCCCAGGTCCCTCATGAGCTGTGCTGTGGCTTTTGTTATATATGCTCCTTCAAGGCCGAACTTCTCGGTGTATGTGATCCCATGGTATGACTCGTCAGGAGTAGTCAGCCCCGGGAACTTGTCCGCGTGGGCATTCCAGTCGAACTTTCCGGAATCAACGATGCATCCGCCGATCCCCGTGTCATGGCCGTCCATGTATTTGGTGGTGGAGTGGACCACGATGTCTGCGCCCCACTCAAACGGCCTGCAGTTTATCGGCGTCGCGAAAGTATTGTCTATAATGAGAGGAACACCGTGGGCATGCGCTGCATCGGCAAATCTCTCTATATCAAAAACTGTAAGTGCCGGATTTGCTATCGTCTCACCGAACACAGCCTTTGTGTTCGGCCTGAATGCAGCTTCAAGCTCCTCATCCGAGCAGTCAGGATCCACGAATGTGAATTCTATCCCCATCCTCTTCATCGTCACATTGAACAGATTGAAAGTCCCTCCGTAAATTGATGAAGACGAGACCACATGATCACCCTGCCCTGCGATATTGAACACCGAGAAGAATGATGCCGCCTGACCTGACGAAGTTAGCATCGCCGCAGTTCCGCCTTCAAGAGCAGCTATCTTTGCCGCGACCATATCATTTGTCGGGTTCTGCAGCCTCGTGTAAAAATACCCGCTCGCCTCAAGGTCGAACAGCTTTCCCATATCCTCGCTCGTGTCATACTTGAAAGTCGTGCTCTGGATGATAGGGATCATCCTCGACTCACCATTCTTCGGCGTGTAGCCGGCCTGTATGCATTTAGTCTCTTTTCTCATCACTTGTCCTCCTCATTGTCTTTATTGTCCTCCGCGGTGATAAAGACGTCTGTCAGCGTCTTCATCAAAACCGCGATGTCTATCGGCTTCGCTATATGTGCCTGCATGCCGGCCTTTAATGCGGCGTCCACGTCTTCTTTGAACGCGTTAGCCGTCATCGCTATTATCGGCGTCCTGATCTCGTGGCTCATGTTTGAAAGGAATGCCGTCTTGGCTTTGCTCGCCTGCTCCGCCGCACCAAGCGCTTCTTCAAGTGCAGCATTCCTTTCACGCTCAGCTTCCTCGACGGCAAGCTGCTTCCCGGCCTCTTCATCGACGTCACGGAATCCCATGGTGACGCCGGTTTTTCCACCCGGCATCTTTACCTTGGCAAAATCTATACGGTAGTATCTGGGACCAGCCTCAAGGTCTCGTATGAAGTTGATCGAGAACTGATTCTTGGTCTTGAACTGTTCTAATATATAATGAAGCGATATCTGCTCCTGCATACGCTCGCCGAGATCTTCGACGATACTGAGATTATCTTCGGTTAACTGAAAATCCTTTTCCATTTTCTGACCCCCCGTAAAGGTCATTAATGAATGTATGTGCAGCGGCACCCGCTACATGTCTCTGATCTTGGTTTTGATCCTGGAAGCGATAAATATGTCAGAGATACCGTTATACATCATGATCACACCTATGGCCTGTGTGATGACCTGCGCAACTCCAAACGGCCTCATGATCAGGATGATACCGAGGATAATAGTAAGCACCGCGAAGATAAGCGAGATCCACCACCTGCTGTAGCCCTGCCTCATCAGCCCTATCGTCTCAAAAAGATTTGCTGTTCCGTCTATCAGTACGATCACGCCGACTACCACAGGAATCAGTTCTATCAGAAATGCCGGCCTCATGAATATACCTGCGCCGGCTGCCGCAATCAGTATCCCTGCGATAAGCGACCATACCCTGAACGGGCTGTCTTCAGGCTGTGTGAAGAAGACTGCTGCCGTGAGCACGCCTGTCACAGCAAGAGCAGCTCCGACGATCTGGCATATCAGTCCCATCGTAAGCCCCGGCCAGAACAGGAGAACAGCACCGAGCACTAATGAAATGATACCCGCTATGATCTTGGACTTCTTCAGCTGGCTCATTCTGTCCATCTTCTTGATCTCGATGATCTCAGCTCTTGTTACCCTGTCGTCAGCATCTCTGACATCATCTTTCACATCATTATAATCATCCATATATCCTTACTATTCCTCCGAATCATAGTTCTCCATATTATCTTATTTTTATATTATATGTTCCTATTATATTATGTGTCAATAAAAACGGCGAAGCCCCTCAAAAGGACTCCGCCTGAATAAGCTGAATGTTATGTGCTTTTATCCTTCCGGATGCTTCGGGAGGAAGTCGTGATAATACTCATGCAGCAGCTGCTTCACAGTCTTGGTCAGGAACAGGATAGCGATGATGTTCGGGATTACCATAAGTGAGTTGAACATATCTGCCATGTTCCATACGAGGTCTACTTCTGCAAGTGATCCGAGGAATACGCAGATAGCAACGATCAAAGCATACGGCTTCACCGCCTTCGCGCCGAACAGGTACTTTACGTTTGCCTGGCCGAAGAAGTACCACCCTACGATCGTCGAGAATGCAAAGAAGAACATGCATACTGCGATGAATATATTTCCGAACTGTCCGAATCTCGTCGAGAAAGCATACTGGCTGAGCTGTGCTCCGGTGTACCCTGTCGGAATAGCTTTTGATGTGATGATAACGAGTGCGGTCATATCGAGCACGATGAATGTGTCGATGAACACACCTGCCATAGCGACGAATCCCTGCTGGCAGGGATGATCTACTTTAGCAACAGCGTGAGCATGAGGAGTAGAACCCATACCAGCCTCATTGGAGAACAGGCCTCTTGCAACACCTTTGGATATAGCAAGCTTCATCGTTGCTCCTGCAGCACCGCCTACAACAGCTGAAGGGTTGAATGCTCCGACAAAGATCGACGAGATCGCATACGGTATCTCCTTTACATTCATGACGATCACGATCAGTGATCCGATGATGTAAAGGATAGCCATGAACGGTACGATGTTCTCTGTGATCTTTGCGATCCTGGTCATGCCGCCTGCGAAGATCCAGAGAGCTATCATCGCCACGAATGCGCCTGTTACGAATACCGGGATCCCGAACGCTGTGTTGAATGAGCTTGCGATGGAGTTTGACTGCACCGCGTTGCCCATGAACCCGAGCGCGAAGATGATCAGTACTGAGAATATAGCAGCTAGGGTCTTTCCTACAGGGCCCTCAAACGCGGCTTTGATGTAATACACAGGTCCTCCTGTGACCTGACCGTCATCACCAACGACCTTATACCTCTGTGCAAGAGTAGCCTCGCAGAAGATCGTGGCCATACCCAGGAATGCGGCGATCCACATCCAGAATATGGCCCCAGGTCCGCCGATAGCCAGTGCTGTCGCAACACCGGCGATATTACCGGTACCTACCTGGGCGGCGATAGCTGTCGCCAGTGCCTGGAAAGATGACATACCACTTGCGTCGGCATCTCCCTTCCTGTGCAGCAGACCGCCGAAAGTCTTCCCCATGGCAGTCCTGAAACCTTTTACCTGCACGAAACCGAGATTGATCGTGAACCAGATGCCTCCGCCGACCAGCAGGATGATCAGGACATAGTCTGACATGTACCCGTTGATCGTTACAACCAAATCGTTTAATGCACCCATAAAAAACCTCTTTCAAAAAATCAAACAAATAATAAAAATAACTAACAGAGCATATTTTACCATTTCTTATAGCGTGATGCAACACTTTATCACGATATAGCGTTAAACACACTTTTTCGCAGAAAAAAACAACCCCCCGGGCGCGAGGCATCGGGAGACTGCTTGAGTGGTGCTCAGACGCGGAATTGAACCACGGACACGGGGATTTTCAGTCCCCTGCTCTACCTACTGAGCTATCTGAGCGAATATATGGTGGGCCTCCTAGGGTTTGAACCAAGGACCTGCCGGTTATGAGCCGGATGCTCTGACCGCTGAGCTAGAGGCCCATATAATAATGAAGATGGTCGGGGTGGCAGGATTTGAACCCGCGGCCCACTGGTCCCAAACCAGTTGCGCTACCAAACTGCGCTACACCCCGATAAAGTTTTCAAATTGGCAGGGGCAGAAGGATTCGAACCCTCGACACGCGGTTTTGGAGACCGCTGCTCTACCAACTGAGCTATACCCCTATGTGTGGCGGAGAAGGCGAGATTCGAACTCGCGCGGCCCTGATACGAACCCTAACGGTT
>CAZBFD010000076.1:2096-7596 GCA_964491055.1 uncultured Eubacterium sp. | reverse complement strand
ACCAGAAAAATAAATTGCTCCACTGCGCAGCATTTATGCTGAAATCAAACAAATTAGCAATACAGTATAAAAAAGTATACTGGATAAAAAAACAAACTGCTCTCAGGGAAATTGTGATTTCAATGTTGTTAAAAATACTCCGAAAAGGGACTGTCCCTTTTCGGAGCGTGCTTATGTTCTTTATTCTTCTGCTTCGCCGCCGGAGTAGCAGCGGTTTCCGATGACCGCGGCGAGTTCTTCCTCGGTGATGCGGCCGGCGCGGTAGTCGTATGCCGCGGTCACAAGTTTCACTGCGAACTGTTCAGATATTGATTCGAGCCTATCAAAATCCGGCATTTCTATGTTGTCGCAGAAATGGTTGGTGTAAGGGAACGCGGCGAGCCTTCCATAGTTTTTCTTGCCGACTATGCTGGCAAACAGCTTCGGGATACCGTGTTCCGGGATCGCAAGCGGCGGGCCCTTTACGATTTTTCTCTTGTAATCACATTCGACATCGCCCGCGGCGATCTTCTGTACTTCCTCCGGCGTGATCACAACAGGTTTTGCCGGAATACTTCCTGTTATCTTCACCAGCCAGCTAAATGAGTCTTTCACGAGCCACAGAAAATACTTCATATGCCTGTAGCCGGTTATGAAGCAGTTGTCATCCCAGCCGTATACTTCCTTCATCGCGTCATGGATCTCAGGAATTACCGGGAATGGGACTAGAAGCCTCAAGATATCATTTCGGTCCTTACCCTGCCGCCTGAGCTCGATCATGTCAAGCTTTCGCTCGACTGCAGTGTGCATGCCGACTCGCCTTGCCGCTATCGTATTTATGTACGGGTGGACAGTCGAGTCAAGGGCATAATGGCACAGGAAACCGACGAAATACGAGAATGCCTCACGCTTATGTCTGGGGTCTTCACTATCCGGTACGGCGCAGCATCTCCGTCCGAGCTCCATCAAAAACCTGCCGCACTTTTTGTGATGCATGATCGCTCCGCGCTCGTCCACGCCGTTCCTGAACCTCGGCGCAAAAAACCTGTAAAAGAAGTATGGATCCGGCCCGAGCACGCCCACATGAAAAGCGTCGCTGTCGATCTCCTTCCGGATATCCTCCGGCAACTTCCCTAGCACACGGTCACCCATCGCATTATGAACAACTAAATCAGGCATACACGCCTCCCTGCCAGCCAGTAAATCAACCTGCATCTACATAATGGCAGCAGCATTTATACTTTATCAGAATAATAGCAGCACCATTTATACTATATCAGATACGCTTTCTCATCACAATAGTCGCAATTATCACTCCCACAAGCGCTCCTGCTGAATCTATAAGCATATCGACCGCGAGCATGCTCGCCCTTCCACAAAGTACTGGTGGATCTCATCTGTGACTGCATAAGCCGTAGCGATAAGCCACGCAATTGACGCTGTCTTAATGTTTAGTTCTGTGAAGTCCTTTACGTTCCCTGTGAGGCATCAGATAGGTTATTTTACTTTTATCGTGATAGTCTTGGTCGTCGATGTCGCATTGTAGTTCTGGGTCGAGGCTACGCTGACTTTCACTTTGATCTTGTATTTCTTGCCTTTCTTGAGCTTCTTGCCGACTTCCACTGTTCCGGCCTTGGTTACTTTGATCTTCTTGTCGCCTTTTGTCTTCTTATAGGTCACTTTGCCGTTACCCTGTGAGAGCTTGGTCTTGAGCTTGAATGTCTTTCCTCTCTTGATGGTCTTTTTGGTCGGCTTTACGAACTTGATCTTCTGCGATGCTTTCTTAATCTTGTAAATGAACATAACCGAGTTGTCGTACTTTTTGCTTTCAGCCTTTGGTACGATCTCCAGGGAGTAGTCACCGGCGTCCACAAACGTCATTCCTTCGATACCTGATGCTTCAGCGCCTTCCCTGATGTCTATACCGTCTTCCCTGATGTCGATACCGTCTTCTCTGGCCGGTATGACATCGTAATAGTCTGGAGTGAGCTCCACACCGCCCATCATGACTTTGATCTCCGGCTGCTGGTCTTTACCGTTGTATACCGGACTGTTCGTGATCACTCTCGACCCGTAGATGCTGACCGGATAGCTCTTCGCCAGATGGTACTCGTCCAGCTTCTCGAATGAGATCGGGCACCATTCCATCTGCGGCGTCATGTAGTATGTCTTGCCGTCGATCTCAACGTTATCTACTGTATCCCAGTTCGTGTCCTTGTGCAGGCTCGTGGATCCGTCGAACAGCTGGATCATGCTGACTCCTGCCGCGTCTCCGCCCATCTCGCCAAGCTGATTGTATCCGTAATTATCTTCAGCGTACCACGTACCTACGATACCGAGGACTTCCGGCGCGGTCTCATAACAGTAGAATGTTCCGTCGACCTGCGGGTCATATGCGGCGGAACCTGTTACGCCGCCGAGGAATTGTGTGATCTCGCTGTTTTCATCTGTGCCCAGCACTGACATGACACGCCCGATGCTGTAGCTTGATACGCAGACTCCTGTCGAGTCCAGCTCTCCGGCGACGCCTCCGGCGAAGCAGTAATAGTTTTTGTTTTCCGGATATAAATAGATGGTGCCGTAATTCGCCGTGTCTGTGACCGCACCCGGGCAAGCGCCGGCAACTCCGCCTACGCAGTCGCTTCCACATACGTCTCCCAGGTTGACGAGCTCATTCACGTGACACTCACGCTTTGCAGGATCATCCGGATCTGTTTGCTCTACACCGTTCACCAGGTATCCGACAATGCCGCCTACGCCGAACCTTCCGCAGACTTCCGTACCGGAATCGTTGAAGTTCCTTGTGAAATCAACATATGCATGGTTTCCGTCTTCATCAAAGCTATCTGCCACCTGGCCGGCGATCCCTCCGACGTATGAGCCCGGCCATCCGCCTATACCTTCATCTCCCATATCAGGGTCATACGCTGACTCATTAATGTCAGCGTAGTTACTGCACCCTGACACCACGCTCGGGTAATCAGCTGACAGACGTAAGTCGGTACTGACGTATCCGGCAATACCACCAGCCCACATTCTTGTTGCGTTAATGATATAGCCATAGTTCGTGCACATTAGTATAGAGCCTGTCCACGACTGCCCGCAGATTCCTCCTGCGAGCGTTTCGCCGCTTACTGTGCCCTTGTTGACACAGTCTATGATCATTGGGTTGTCTTTGTCGTCAAAAGGCTTTGCCATGACTATCGGTGTCAGATGCATGTTGCTGAGCTTTTCCAGGATGACATTTCTCCTGCTGTCCAGCTCGGCGCTGTGCTCTGTCTCTCCGAACACTCTACCAGGTGTCGCGGTTCCGCCAGACTCCGTGAGGTGTGTCCCCCTCAGCTCTTTAATATCAAAATCATGTCTGCTCAGCTGCTGCGCCGGGTCCAGGTATCTCAAGCTCGCTGAATCCATCAGGAGAAGCTGTTCTACAGTCTCTTCCTCCCCATAATAATATGAGAATGTCTGTGAACCGGCGATACCTCCAACGCCGCCTACGAAGATCGCTTCGGCCGGATATGAGGTCTCATCGATCGAGACGTCAGCATTGTTCTCGCAGCCTTCGATGACGCCGCCCTCTATCTGAGCGCCGCAGATCCCTCCGCAGTGGATCCCGCCGTGATAGATAGTGGTCCCTTTTTCGGTAGAGCATTTTTCTATTATTCCCATATTTACAGCCGCGATGCATCCTGATTCAGCTGACGCATCCTCAAAGACACCGTCCGGGTAGCAGTAGCTAGGTCCGCTTCCTGAGTTAGGATAGAGATTGCTGGTAAGTTTCCCCTTGAAGCTGCACTTTACTATCGTGCCTTCGTTCTGGCTGACTATCCCGGCAACGCAGTTTACATCAGTTATGTCAGCTTCGACGTGAAGACTTGCAACGGTTCCCTGATCACCAAGGAATGACATGAAGGCAGTATAGCTTTCGACTGTAACGCCAGCTTTCCAGGTGTCAGGATATGCTTTGCTCCGGTCGATTTTTATTCCAGTAATACTGTGATCCGCGCCATCAAAAGTCCCCTGGTATTTATGCTCCTGGTCCTTTGCAAGCGGCACCCAGTCATTTCCGACCGACTCCGGAACGACTATATCCGCCGTGAGCACCGCGTCCTGAGCAGGATCTATGCTCCCGTCGTTGATACCACTGATAAAAGCCGCGAGCTCCTCATACGTTCCGATCTCGACAGGCTTCGCATCCGGCTCCGCATACGCCGCTTCAGGCATCGCGAGCACCGCGAGCACAGCGATCATTGCGACCGCGAGCACGAGCACGCCCACATATTTTATTACACTCTTACAACTGCCATCCATAACGATTGCCTCCCATCAAACTGATATGAAATACAAATCAAATCTATCTTAATTATAACACCGATAAGCTCGGTTAGAACTCTCTTATATCTTTTGCAAGTGAAAATGATATCACTTCACCCTGCTCTGTGTCCGTATATGCTTTCTCATTATGCATATAGTCAATAATCTGCTGTGCTTTATATGATTTAAACTTTTTTATCACTTTGTCCAGTACGTTTTTCTCTTCTGGACTAAGGATGTCACAGTTGACTCCATCATTTGTATAGAAGTGGAGCATGGAATCGTAATTAATGCTCATTTCTTCGTGAACAGTTATGTTTGGCAGATCAGTTATCTTTCGATGCCCTACAGGGAGAGCACCCATTTCATTATGCATATAAACCAGCCCTGTAATCGAATGGCCATTTGTTTTATATGCGAGTGCATCTGCATACCAGAGCATTTTCATCAGTTTCACTTTAAACAGATTTGACACTCTTCCGGCTATATATGAAACGGCTGCTTCCAGTTTGTTTATGTCCAGAACTGTATAGCCATTTGCATCCGATGGTTCTTCATAATCCACATATTCTCCCTGTAGGCTCTGCCTTGCCAGATACTCTTTCCCATGTGAATCGAGCTGATCGATGATTCTTGCCCGTATCTCATTTCTTTTTGCTGCAGTGAATTTATCAGAATTCTCTTTAAGTAGCTCCAGCGCCGCGAGTGGATTATCTTTTATTAACCGAAGCATGGTATCATATGCCTCGTCCTGAATAGCCTTACTTTCATATCTTGAAACAGTAGCTTCTCCCCAGCCCATGAGACGCGCCAAATCGACCTGAGAAAGGCCGTATCTGTCCCGTATGGCCACTATCTCATCTGCCGTTAATAATCCATGTATAAGTCGATATTCATTCCTTGCATTCATCATATTCTGATTGATCTGCTCGCAAGTCTGATACTCACTCTCATCTTCATCACAGTTTTCACAGTAATAGAAACGTTCCCTGTAAGAAACGTCATCACCTTTGATAACTACAGACGCCAGGCGTTCCCGTTCATCAACTTCGTGCTTTTTACCACAAAGCGGGCATTCCATTTCAAGCTTTCTTATCAGTTTTCCTTTATCCATCTTTCTAACCTCACTGACGATTCCTGCTATGCATATGGGAAATCCATCTTATCTCTCGCATAGTGAAATGAAATACATATTACACATTTCCTC
>CAZBFD010000076.1:0-1996 GCA_964491055.1 uncultured Eubacterium sp. | reverse complement strand
TCCTGAGTTTCATATTCCAGATCCAACAAAGTATATGGCGTCGAATGCAATTTGTCGTCAGGTTTATTACTGCAGATAAGGACAATGTCCCGAGTAATATCAAATGATTCACTCTCTAGTAGATTTTTCAGGTCACTAAGAAAGATCAAAACTTCTTTCTTTTCAGATTTTACAGTAAAATAAATAGCGACCATCCCCTTCTGACAAAGCCTATTCTTACTATCAATTGATAGTATATTCTAGTGAACATCTGTTTGTCAATACGTTCTGTCAAATAAATTCACAACTTTTTTACTATCAAAAATTACTTTTTTCAAAATCTAAAAAACTCCTGAAGGTACCCTGTACTTTCAGGAGTTTCCATATCTTAACCTATTGGATATTCGCCGGCATCTGTAGTCCTTAGAATCTTATAACTACTTTACCATCTTCCTGAGTGAATGTCGGTGCGGTCTCCGGCAGCTCTTCACAATCGAACATGAAGCACGCCGTGCCGCCTGAATACCACGCTACTTTTACGCTATATTCCTGATCATCCCGAACAAGCTTCGCTGCCTCTCCAGCAGTGTTGATCGCGCCTTCAGAATCTGCATCGTCGACCAGCTCATAAGTAAATGCCACCTTGCCCATTTTATATGTATCTGATTCCCGCAGCATTCCAAGAGAGAGCATACTGCCCGGCCAGAGCGTCGAGCCGCCTCCCATCACAGTATCGCCTATAGCGGTGGTTACCATGGTATCATCATTCTGATCTGTGAATACTGATACCTCAGCCGGTGTCAGTACTATCTGTCCACCGTCATCGACATCCAGGGTCACAGGCCCGTCTGAAGCAGGCTCCTCAGCAGGTTCTTCCTCAGTCTGAGCTGCTTCTTCTGTTTCCTCAGCAGTATCGCCGCCCTGTTCAGCAGATCCTGCATTACCTCCGCATGCAGTCATGCTCAGCACGAGCACAAGCGCGAGCAGTACGACAGAAAACCATTTTATGCCTTTCATATCTTCCTCCCTATCCTACGATTTCTTTGAGCTTTGCAACCAGGGCTGCTGCTTCCTGTTCACCCTTCACTGCGAGTACATGCTTGCCGCCGTCCTTTTCAGTAACACAGATCCCTGAAGCTGCAGCTCCGCCGTCAGGCACACATTGCTCAATGCTCTGAATGTTAGCGAATAGTATGTCATAATCACCTGTGCCGTTCATCGCAGACATTGCAAATTTCTGTGCAGAGCCATCTTTGTCTACCGCGATCCTGTCCCTGTTTTCAATAGGCGCGACAAACCAGGCAGCCTTGATCCCCTTCTTATCAGAACTGCTGAACAAGCCCTTCAGCACCGACGCCCCGTCAGACGTGAAATACGTTCCTACAGCTTTGAAAAGTTCCAAAATGCTCACTTCCTCCCACTATCAGTTAGAGTTTACAGTTTATCTATGAAGATTATAGTTTTTCCTAATAAACGGGAGGTGGGCACAATGCCCACCTCCCTATTACATTTCAAGCTCTGAAAGTTTGCTTACTTCTTGGCCTTGATCTTCTTCACATTAGACCACTTGCCATAAACCTTCTCTTTCTCACCTGTTCCAGGATTATATACATAGTTGTATGTACGGATCCTGAAGTAGTATCTCTTCTTGGCCTTGAGCTTCTTCACGACCTTCTTGACTGTCTTGTAGCTCTTGATCGTGACTTTCTTGTTGCCCTTCTTGAACTTCTTGTTCGTGCTGTAAACGAGCTGATATCCATTAGCAGCCGTCTCTTTTCTCCACTTGGCAACAGCCTTTCTGCCCTTCCTGGCCTTTACTGACTTGAGCTTAGCCTTTCTGGCCTTAGCATCTTTCTTCGCAAAGTAGTATTCTGCACTCTCAAGTTTCTTGTATGCCTGAGCATCAACAAGAGCCTTCTGCGCATCTGTAAGAGCATCATATGCAGCACGCGCAGCCTTCACGTCATCAGGTGATGCCTGGCTGAAGTCGTCAGGGATTATGATAATGAGAGCAGTA
>CAZBFD010000075.1:0-7803 GCA_964491055.1 uncultured Eubacterium sp. | reverse complement strand
TCGATTTGGCAACGAAGTACCCCTGTGACAGGGGCATCTGAGTTGCCAATTTAATTCTATTTGGCCATTGGTAACGAGTTTCAGAAATATTAGTAAACTTGGCAACGTAAATGCTTTTGATAGCACTGTACAGCTTTGATGATAATTAACGCTATGCAAACATGCGCTTTTTGATCTTATCCAGTGCTTCTAGGATCATAAGTTCATTAGTACAGTGGTCTGCATTATCGCTTGTAACGATCAGATTATCACCGAGCACGATTCCGCAGTCAAGATACTCTTGAATCTTGCGCATTTTACGTGCTGCATAGTCGTCATCATCCAATTTGCCAAAGTGTTCCACGTATATATAAGTCCCATCAAAACACTTGAACACGAAATCGGGATACAGTTTATGCCACTGGCCACTTTTTCCTTTCATTTCGATTTCGGGATCTACCCAGCATGGCAGGCCTTCAAAAAGAATGTCATCATACCACATACACTCACCTTTTGAGCGCATTGGTAAACCATCTCTGGCAATATTCGGATTATCTGGAAGCTTAGCAGGATTTCTTTTATAATCCATAGCCTGCCATTCCAGAAGTTCCTTGAATTTCGGATCATTGTAGATTTTGTCAGGCACATGACCATATGGAAATGGCAATTTCCGGGTTCCAACGCTTTCATAGCTATTCAAAGAGAGACCTTTATACGCTCTTGGCAGGTTGACTACTATGGCCTCCGGTGAATAGCCCTTATATTTCTTCAGGAATTTCTCGGAAATACGTTTATCGGCTTGAAGTACTTTCAGCTTTGCCTGAAGAAAGCGCTTTTTCTTATAGGCAATAACAGACTTGCTGTCTGCTTTGCCTAACGGGTGCAGCGTTTTCATACCATCGTGCCAGACCTGAACATAATAGTCTGTATCTGTGTTTTTCCTGGACCGCATCACAAGTGTTCCGGGCAGATCATCATATTCCTTCAGCTGCAGCCCTGTCTCTTCGATACGATCGTCCGTCATCCGGAGTTGTCTCTTGACTAATTCGATCAAAAACATGTTCATTCTCCTTTCCTTTCCCTTTTTACATTCTTACCAGCTGTATAAGATCTACAGCGAGATTGACTTTACGTTACTTTTTTCCCCATACTCTGTCAACAGAAAATGACAAGAAAAAAGCTTGCGGATAATAGAAAGATTTTTACCATTTTTTGTGCTATTATTGCATAGTAAGGTATATGTTTTGAAAGAATTTGTGGGAGAGTAGAATCAAGAGAGCATTTTCGGCGAATGGGGATCCATCCGACATCTTCAGCAATTGATTCATGATGAGAAATGCTAAGTGAAGGTCTGGGTGAGGATTCTGAGTTTTCGGGATTCCATCCGTGGGTGAACTTGATATTCTTCGCGCTTGCGATCGGGATAACCATGTTCTCGCAGTCGCCGTGGTTCCTTGCGGCAACTACGATAGTAGCATGGGCGTATTCGATCACGCTCGGCGGTGTGAAGCAGCTTAAGATGAACATTGCTGTGACGCTCTGGGCTGTGCTTGTATTCTCACTGGTAAATGCATTGTTCTCGCATAATGGCGCGACTGTCCTTTTCTATATCAGCGGAAATCGGATAACGCTCGAGGCGATCATCTATGGCGCGTCTATCTCATTCATGTTCGCGGCGATGGTGATCTGGTTCTCATGCTTCAATGTGATAATGACCGCCGAAAAGCTGATCTACATATTCGGGAAGGCGGCGCCGGTGCTCGGCCTTACGCTTTCCATGATCTTCAGATACATACCGCTGCTCAAGGCGAGGTTCCAGGAGATCCGCCTCGGCCAGGCGTGCCTTGGCCGCAACATGGACAAACAGAAGAGCATGCTCGGACGTATCCGCCAGTTCGGCAAGGAGATATCGATACTGATCTCATGGTCGCTGGAGTCGTCTATCGAGGGCGCGGATTCCATGGAAGCACGCGGCTACGGCCTTCGCGGAAGGACGAGCTTCCACCTGTACAGGTTCACTTCGCGCGACGCAGTATTCCTAGTGGTGCTGCTTGCACTTGCGGCCGGCACACTTTACAGCATGTACAAGGGCAAAGCCTTTGCGCTCTTTTATCCTGTATATAAAGCGCCGTCATTTGATATGGTAACGGCAGCATCGCTCGTGTGCTTCATGTTGATGCTGGCACTGCCGCTTCTGATAGATGTATATGGCGAGATAAGGTGGAGCAGATCCGGGAACAATGCCGGGGACATCTATGTTGCTGAAGAAGAAACGGAGCCGAATATCTGAGATACGGCGCCGGAGATTTTGGTGATAACGGAGAAAACGTATGAGCACGATAGAGTTTAAAGATGTACATTTCCGGTACCCGCTCGCTGAGGCGAACGCCCTGGATGGTGTGAGCTTCAGCGTGGGCGAGTCTGACTTTATCGTGGTCTGCGGGAAGTCGGGCTGCGGCAAGACGACGCTTCTCCGGCACATGAAGAAGAATCTTATGCCGTATGGGGAGTTCTCCGGAAGCGTGACATACAACGGTACCGAGGTCATGGACCTTCCGGACAGAGTGAGCGCAGCCGAGATAGGATTTGTACAGCAAAACCCTGACAATCAGGTAGTGACCGACAAGGTCTGGCATGAGCTCGCGTTCGGGCTGGAGAGCCTTGGATTCGACAACCGCACGATCAAGCGGAGAGTCGCCGAGATGGCGAGCTATTTCAATATCCAGACGTGGTTCAGGAAGGATGTGAGCCAGCTTTCCGGCGGGCAGAAGCAACTGATGAACCTTGCCTCGATCATGGCAATGCAGCCTAAAGTGCTCGTGCTCGACGAGCCGACATCACAGCTCGACCCGATCGCGGCATCTGAGTTCCTTCGCACGGTACAGAAGATAAACAGGGACCTCGGCACCACCGTGATCATCTCCGAGCACCGTCTCGAAGAAGTATTTACAATGGCCGACAAAGTCATGGTCATGGACAAGGGCCGCGTTCTCGCATTCGACGAGCCGCGTAAGATCGGGAGCATGCTCGCAGAAAATGGCAGGCATCCGATGTTTTACGGCCTTCCTGCGGTGATGAAGATATATCAGAGCGTGGAGTCGGACGGGAATAACAGCCCGCTTACGATAAGGGAAGGAAGGCTCTGGATCAACGGGAAAGTCGGCGACATGTACAGGGAAGGCGTGCCGGAGATCGCAGGGCAAAATAATGAAAAGACTGAGCAGGCAGATACTGCAGGAGAAATCAAAAAGCAAATAGAGAGCAGTTCAGATACAGCAGATGCAGGGGCAGTGAAAAACTCTGAGCCTGCAATCATAGTCAAGGACCTCTGGTTCAGGTATGACAGGAAGTCGCAGGACGTGCTGCGTGATCTTAATGTAACGGTGGACAAGGGGCAGCTGTTCTGTGTTCTCGGCGGAAACGGAGTAGGGAAATCAACTACGCTTAAGGTGATCGCCGGGATCCTTAAACAGCAGCGCGGCAAGGTGACCGTGAACGGGACGCTTGCGATGCTGCCGCAGAACCCGCAGGCTTTATTCACTGAGATAAGTGTAGAGGACGAGCTCATGGAGGCGCTCCATGACACTAAAGAGCCTGATGAGGTGAAAGTCCGGAAAGTCCTTGATATGCTGGACACGATGGAGATCGCGCACCTGAGGAAGTCGCATCCGTACGACCTTTCTGGAGGTGAGCAGCAGAGACTTGCGCTCGGCAAAGTCCTGCTGCTTGATCCTGAGATAGTGCTCCTTGATGAGGCGACGAAAGGACTTGATCCTTTCTTCAAGATATCCCTGGCGAGAGTGCTGAAGAAGCTGACAGACGCCGGGAAGACTTTGTTCATGGTGTCGCATGACATCGAGTTCTGCGCGGAGTACGCCGACACATGCGCCATGTTCTTTGACGGCGGGATCGTGTCTGTCGGAAAGCCGCACGAGTTCTTCCCGGGGAACAACTTCTACACGACGTCCGCAAATAAGATGGCGAGGGAACACTTCCCTGACGCTATCACGTGGGAGGAGGTGGCCGCATGCGTTCTGGAGGCGAAGTGACTGCCGCTGAGATAAAGCGTGCGGAAGAGAAAGCAGCCGGCGGTGAGAAGCAGCCAGAGAAGACGCCGGGGTATGGCGTGCGCCGCGGCATGGACCTCACCCAGGCGGAGGCCGCTCATAAGAAGAGAACGGCGATCTCCGCTCTGATCATATTCATCCTGATACCGCTGACTGTGCTCGGGGGGAGCAGGCTGATCGGGCAGCATTCGTACATGCTAGACAGCATGGTGATCCTTATATATACGATGATCCCGTTCTTCATGGTCTTCGAGCGGAGGAAGCCGAAGGCGCGTGAGATCGTGCTGATCGCGATGATGTCAGCGCTCACGGCAGTGGTGCATATGATGTTCCACTTCTCACTTCCGATACAGGCCGGGACGGCGCTGGTGATAATCTCTGGCGTCGCGCTGGGGCCGGAAGCAGGGTTCCTTGTAGGCGCGCTTGCGAGGTTCGTGTGCAACTTCTACCTGACACAGGGGGCGTGGACGCCATGGCAGATGTTCTGCTGGGGGATCCTGGGGTTCCTCGCTGGTCTTGCTTTCAACAAAGCCAATATCGAGCAGCTGAAAAGCAGGCACTTCAACTTTGTCGCGGGGCCGGTAGTAGCTATGGTGTTCGCATTGATCTGCGCGTACGTGTCGTTCCTGATATGGCCGGGAAAGGATGATACATTCTTTGGCTGGAGGCTTTACGCGTTCGGGGCAGGCGGCCTTATCCTGGCGCTGATCCTGCAGAGGAAGAGGCTTCCTATTGACGGAGTCACGCTGGCGCTGTTCACATTCTTTGTGACATTCGTTGTATACGGAGGCGTGATGAACGTCGCTGCCATGATAACGTCAGCAGCGGCGTACGGAGGAGACCCTGTGCATACGGACACGCTAAGGGGCTTGTATATAGCAGGAGTTGCATACGACCTGGCGCACGCCGGGTCAGCATCGCTTTTTATATTCCTGTTCGGCGAGACTTTGATAGGGAAGCTCGAGCGGATAAAGATAAAGTACGGAATATACCGATAGGAGAGAAGAATGAAGAAGAGAGACATATTTCTCGCGACATTCGAGATGGACGCTGAAAATGTAATAAAGAAGCACGGAATCGGGATCGAGTTCAACCAGTTCTGCGTCTCGAGCACGCTTTTCGACGTGCGGCGTGACCTTGCGTGCAGGGCGATGCAGGCGCAGCTCGACAGGCTGGGGCTGAAGGCGCCGGACGACGTCGTATGCCACGGGCCGTTCACGGAGATCCTGCCGGAAGCGATCGACACGGAGTTCGTGGACCTTGCGCTGAAGCGTGTCGGCCAGGCGGTCGACGGGTGCAGGAAACTCGGCGTGAACAGGCTCGTCGTGCACTCGGGCTACTATCCGACGCTTTATTTCCGCGACTGGCACAGGGACAAGTCAGTCTATTTCTGGTCGAAGCTCCTTGAGGTGTGCCCGGAGGATTTCCATGTATATCTGGAAAATGTGATCGATACCGAGCCGACATGCCTGCTCGAAGTGGTCGAGAAGATCGACGATCCGAGACTCGAGCTCTGTCTCGATATCGGCCATGCGAACTGCAAGACAGAGCCGCCGTATGATGTGTTCGACTGGATCAAGATGTGGGGAAAGAAGATCGGCCACTTCCACTTCCACAACAACAACGGGACAGGCGACCAGCATAACTCGATCTTCAAGGGCAATATGTACATCCCGGACGTACTCGCATGCATCGACGAGAACTGTAAGGACGAGGCGACGATCACAGTCGAGAGCCGTGACTGCGACGCGACGTGCGGGTGGCTCAAGGCGAACTGCGACGGTTCGGAAGGCTGCGGCGAGTTCGTGCTTGAGAAAGAGGAGAACTCATCGACCGGATGGTTCGATCAAAGCGCCGATTGACAAATGGGCGGTTTGAGAACATAATTCTTAATATAGGGGTACTATGCTCGTTTTAGTGTTCGCTGATTTTATGAAAGCGGACCGGACCGGTGATATCCGGAAAGGTGAAGCACATGGCACTATATGAATTTTCAAAGATGGAGCAGTCTCTTCTGGAGAGACTGAAACAGCCTTTTGCCATCTATCAGTTTGCTGACAAAAGGGTCGTGACGACCATTCTTTCGGATGGCTTTCTTGAGCTCTTCGGTTATACGGACCGTGAGCAGGCGTATCATGACATGGATAATGACATGTATAAGGATACGCATCCTGATGATGCGGCCAGGGTGGCGAACGCGGCGATCAGGTTTGCAACGGAAGGCGGAAGGTACGAGGTCGTATACAGGTCCAAAATCAAGGATAGCTCTGACTACAGGATCATACACTCCATAGGTGAGCATGTGTTCACAGAGACAGGCCAGAGGCTCGCCCATGTATGGTATACGGATGAGGGCATTTACAAGCCTGGCACCGAGTTTAAGAACACTTCGGTCAATCTTGCACTGGATAACGAGCTTGATGAGGAAAAGAAGAATGAAGAAAACAAATACGATTTTCTGACAGGGCTCCCGAGCATGACATATTTCTTTGAGCTTGCCGAGGCAGGCGCAAAGACTATGGCTGGTGCCGGTGAGAAGCCTGTGCTGCTTTTTTTCGATATGAGCGGCATGAGGTTCTTCAATGGCAAATACAGTTTTGCCGAAGGCGATAAGCTGATCAAGGCTTTTGCCGGATTACTCAAGAAGACGTTCAGCAATGAGAACTGCTGTCACATCGGCGGCGACCACTTCGCTGTATTTACGAAGAGGGAAAAGCTGGAAGATATACTGGACCAGCTGTTTGATGACTGTAAAGATATTAATGAGGGCAGGACACTTCCGGTCCGTGTCGGCATCTATACTGATATGGAAGATGTGCCGGCAAGCACCGCCTGCAGCAGGGCAAAGCTTGCGTGCGACGAGATGCGCGGGACGTACCAGTCGGATTACGCCTTCTATTATCAGGAGCTGAGTAATGAAGAACTGCAGCACCAGTACGTTCTTGAAAACATAGATAAGGCAATAGAGGAAAAGTGGATCAAGGTCTATTACCAGCCGATCGTAAGGGCAGTGAGCGGGCGCATATGCGACGAGGAAGCCCTCTCCAGGTGGATAGATCCGAATAAGGGAATGCTGACACCGGACGAATTCATTCCTGCACTTGAGGAATCAAAGCTTATCTACAAGCTCGACCTTTATGTACTTGACCATATCCTGGAAAAGATTCGTATAGAAAAGGAGACCGGGGTACCGGTGGTGTCTCACTCTGTCAACCTGTCCAGAGCAGACTTTGAGACATGCGATATAGTCGAGGAGGTACGGAAGCGTGTAGACGCAGCGGGTGTAGACCGCGACAGGATCACGATCGAGATCACCGAAAGTGTTGTCGGAAATGAATTCGACTATATGAAAGAACAGGTCGAGCGTTTTCAGGGACTGGGGTTCCCGGTCTGGATGGATGACTTCGGAAGCGGATACTCATCGCTCGACGTGCTCCAGAACATCAGGTTCGATCTGATAAAATTCGACATGAACTTCCTCAGGAAGATGGAAGAAGGAAACTCCGGGAAGATCATCATGACTGAGCTCATGAGAATGGCTTCATCCCTTGGCGTCGATACGATCTGCGAAGGCGTGGAGACAAGGGAGCAGGTGCGGTTCCTCAAGGATATCGGATGCTCCAAGCTGCAGGGGTTCTATTTCAGCAAGCCGATCAGCTTTGAAGCTCTTCAGGAGAGAATAAGGACAGGCGTCCAGATCGGGTTCGAAAACCCGGAAGAGTCACCTTACTTCGAGGCGGTCGGGCGGATGGACCTA
>CAZBFD010000074.1:0-7948 GCA_964491055.1 uncultured Eubacterium sp. | reverse complement strand
GATTCTATCATCTTAGGAACGGTGCCTTGTCGACACCGTTTTATTAAGCGCTTACGCTCTTTTTTGGGCTATCTTCACAAACTGTGTCAAAATGTTACGTCCCCACTGACACAAAATGACACACCCCGCTGACACATTGTTCTCACTATTTAACTGTGATCTTGAAGGTGGCTTTCTTTACTGCTTTTTTGTAGATCAGATCGCCGGCTGCGGTCACTTTTACGGTCACGGTGTACTTGCCTTTTTTCAGGCCTTTTTTGATCGTGACCTTGCCGGTCTTGGTGTTTATCTTGACCTTCTTCTTAGCATCTTTAAGAAGCTTCTTGCTGCATTTGATCTTGTCGCGCTTGTATGTGACTTTACCGCTTGCGTCTTTGACTTTCACCGCGGTCTTCTTCACGGTCTTCGGGGCTGCCTTCTGCTTCTTTACTTTCTTCGCCTTGATGGTCACATTCTTTTTCGTGACTTTGATCGGGTTCACGCTCTTGTAAGTCGGCGTGTACGCATAGCTCGTCTTAGGCAGCCTGTAAAGATCGAATCTGTATATCTGGCCAGTGTCGGAGTTAAGCATTATGTAGTAGATGCCGTCTGTTGTCTCGACTGCAGAGGTCCCGCCATTTATATATGCAGGTTCTGAGAGTCCGTTTCCGATCGTGTAATACAGCGGCGTGAACTTGCCTGTCGCCGTGTTCAGGAGCGACACGTTGCCCGCCCCTTCGATAGAAAAGTCGAACAGGATCAGTCCTTCTTTTACAGGAACAGCATTTCCAACTACAGGAGCATCCTCAGAACTGGTTCTTCCGACAAACGGGAGCTCGAACTCCTTCTTCCATGCTGAGCCGTCAAAGGTGTATACACTTCTTGAAGCATCGGTCCCGTCGGCTCCGAACATTATCCAGATCTTTCCGTTGCTGATGTATGCACTTACCTCTTTCAGCGCTACATTCTCCAGGTCTTCTTTTCTTTCCCACTTGCCGCTCTTTACATCGAGCGCGCAGGCAAATGTAAAGTTGTTGTCGTCCGTGATCTCTTCCTCGGTATCAGATGTCGTTCCGAAGCAGTAGATCTTTCCGTCCATGATACAGTATGTGATCGTTCTCTCGCACACCCCGTCAATGCCGTCAAGCGTGTCTTCGACAGGCTGTATCTCCTTGAAAGTCCACGCAGGCGATTTTGATGTGTAATCAAGCGCGGCGAGGAACGTCTTCCTCTCGATCTTCTCCTCCTCGGCGTCCTGATACGGCGTGTACTCGACATTAACAAGATCATACAGGACATTGTTCTCATAGAGCGGCTGTCTCACCAGCTCCGGAGTTGCCTTCAGTCCGCGAGTGATCTGGTGCCTGTCGTACCCCAGCTCCTTCTCATAATGATCGAACAAAGCATCGTTCAGACTTGTGCCATTGTATACATTGAATTTTGTTCCGTCGTACTTATACAACACACCTGCCGTCTTCTCAAACAGCGAATCCGTGCATGACTGGTATGCGTAAAGATCCTTACCTTCTGTATCTGTCAGAAGCTGACGCGGAGGAATACTGTTGCTGTCGTTTCCGTATGTTTCCTTATGCTCCTCGGTCATAATCTTCGGGATGCTCTTCTGCCCTTTGACTGTGAAGAAAGACCCTCTTGCGCGCACTGTTTCTCCGCTTCTTAAGATGAACTCGACATAGCTGCCAAACAGCTTCTTAGCGCCGCTTATCGTCAGTGTCTTTCCGTCTTTCGCGAACGAAACCTTCATACCGCCCGGGAGCTCTTTTTCGTCTGAGCCGGTTTCCGCAATTATTCTGTATGTGAGCTTGAGGTCACTCGTTAGGCCAGTCCCGTAAAGCGTTAATGTTTCCTTATCGAGATCGCACACTGCGTCTTCTATTGATGAATTTCCTGCCGCATTATCGACCAGGCTAAGATCGATATATCCGCCTGTGCTGCAGAGATCCTTAAGATCGTCGCTCTGTCTTACGATGGAGAAAAGCCTTGCGCGGTTCTCGCGGGCATATTCAGAGCCGTTCTGCTCCTTGCCCTGAGGATATTTTGATGCCAGTACAGCGTACGCGCCTGCAGCCGCAGGTGTCGCCATTGACGTCCCTGACATCAGCTCATATGAGGAGTTCGCCGGGAACACATCGTCAGGAGTCTTCCCCTCTTCAGTTACCGGTTTTGATACTCCGATAGAATCGATGTATACAATTAAGTCGCGAACTTCATCTTCCTCTGTTGTCTCACCATCTTCTACAGACGGCTTGAGACAAAGTCCTAATCCTGTTTCCACGACATCTGTCGTCTCAGGATCTGCTTCCTCCCAGCTTAGAAGAGCCTCTTCAAAATTCCCTCTTCCGCCGTTTGTCACATTGCTGATGCCGCCGTCATTCACAGCTTTACTGTACAGATCCTCCGCACTGCTCACGCTCAATACGACTTTACCCTCTTTTTCACGCTTTACGACCTCGCCGCAGGAGATCGTCGCGCTGAATTCATCGTCTTTATGCTGAAGGATCGTCGTGATCGAATATCTGGTATTATCTGATCCGGTCGTAGCATGGTTCTTCGCGTACGGGAAGTAAAGATAGTACTCTTCACTCATTCTTGCGTTATGGATAGTTACCTTAAGCGAAGCCGGCTTAACTGCCGAGTCAGGATCTTGATCGTCCGTGAAGAATTTATCTTCGGCTATGGAAAGCTGACATGTGGCTTCCGGTGCGTCATCACCCGCCGGCTCTTCTTCAGGCTCTGTGCCTGGTTCAGGCTCTTCACCGCCCGGCTCTTCTTCAGGCTCTTCTTCAGGGCCGGCCTGCTCTCCCTCGCCTGCTTCCTGCTTGAAGAACTTAGCTGCCTGGAAGGCTTTGACGCCTTCACCACCGGTCTCCGGAACGACTCTGTTTGTCCCGAGCTCATCCTCTACTTCCTCGCCCGGCTTGACCGCGCTGCTGAAGACTCCGTAATACTCCGTGTGCTCAGCCCTCTCGGCTGCAGAATAAAGCGAAGGAAAATATATGGAAGAAGTGCTCGTCGACAGGATGTTATGCCCCGGCGCGAAAAGGTCCACATAGGCTTTTCCGTAGTTCGTAAACGCGGACGGCTTTCCGCTCACATCGGCCGACCCGACAGTCACCATGTACGGGCTGTCTCCTCCAGGCGGCGCGTAGTGCGACTTGTCGATGTCCAAAGCATCATTGCTCGCTGCTACGAATGAAAGTATTCCCGCTTCTCCCAGCTTGTCGATCGTGTCGTCGAACACCGGGCTGTAATCAGGCGATCCCCATGAGTTGCTTGTCGCAACTACATTCACGCCGCGCTGCCTTGCTCTCATTGCGTAATACATCGCGCCGATCCTTCTGAAAGTTGAAGGCACATCGCCCGAAATGGACTGTCCTTCCTCATCTACGAGCGCGTTACTTATCGCGCACATCATGAGCTTGACATTGACGCCTGACGCTACACCCGCGATACCCTTACCGTTGTTGGCCTCCGCGGCGACGATCCCTGAGCAGTGCGTCCCGTGTCCGACCCAGTCCGTAAGAGCCGTACCGTTGTCGTCAAAGTTAAATCCGTGCTCTCCTTCGAGCCCGATGTCTCCCGGATTGGTCCAGAGCATATTCTTAAGGTCCTCGTGATCCACATTGATCCCCGAGTCGATGACCGCGACCACGACCTCGTCCTCAGAAGAGTGATCCGCCGCGAAATCTGTGACGGCTCCTGCTCTTGTCGACAGTGTATCTTCCGTCCCTGCTCCGCGGGCTGAGACATTCTTCCCGGCCTTATTGCTGTCCTCAGGTGAATTCGTCTGATACACGTACTGATTGAGCGCATCGTTGAGCGAGTAGTCGTAGCTCTTCTGCTCAAGGTATGTATTCGCCTCGACCGACCTGATGCTCTCGTTCTTCGAGAGTTTCTCGATCAAAACCTCCGTGTCGTATTCTTCTGACGACACGAGGCAGGTGATAAGGTCCTCGTCAAAAGCGATCGAATCCTTTATGAAAAAATCTCCTCCGAGGCTCTCTTCGATGATGGCGGCTTCGGCTTTTGCGTCTTTCGCTGCGTCTGCTGCGTCGCCCGATGCATCCATGGTCTCCCCAAAAGAATCATCTACCTGCTCGAGCTTCCTGACGGCGTTAAGGCTCAATGCCTTGTCTTTCCTGGCAGACTTAAGGCTGAAAGCCCTGTCTTTTACCGCGCCTTCTTTAAAGACTACTATGACTTCGCCCGGCGCATAGTCTCCCTCATCGAGTTTTTCAAACGCTGCAAGGTCTTCATTCGTATTCTTCCCTGCATCAGCGTCTGATCTCTCTGTTTCTGCCATGGCAAATGGCGTCATGGTCATGACCATGATCACACTTACCATTGTCGCAACAAAGCGTTTAAACATATCGATTCCCCCTGCGTTAGCTGCATTAACTTACTATATTACTTCCTGAATTTCCAGGCTGCTGACTTACTTAGCTCACTTTCACTTTAACAGTTACTGTCTTAGCGCCAGGAAGGTACTTGCCCTTTCCCGCTGCGCTTACTTTTATCTTCACTTTATATGTGCCCTTCTTGAGGCCTTTCTTTATCGTGAGCTTTCCGTTCTTCTTGTTTACAGTGAATTTATTCGCGAATGTCCTTTTGCTAACACTTACTTTGGTGTATGTCACTGTGCCCCTGGCTTTGCTTACAGAGACAACTTTCTTACCAGCGACTTTAACGTCAGCCTTCTTGAGAGCCTTCTGCTTTACTTTCACATTCCTGGCTTTAGCCTTCAGTGTGTTCTTAAGGCCTACGGACACGACCTTGACAGTCTGATCTACATTGTGCAGTCTCCCGTAAGCGGAGTTCACAAAGCTTCTTGCCATGACCTCGTACTTTTTCCCGGCTTTCAGTCCTTTGACCTCGAGCATGCTCGCGCCTGCTCCTGCCTCTTTCATCTGCCAGGAAGAAGCACCCTTTTCTCTGTACAGTACCTCTACTCCTGCGATGCCTTCCTGATTCACTTTACTGAGCGAGACCTTTATATAGTCTTTCCCCGCTTTTACGCTCGTGATCTCCGGATCCATCGGCATGACTTTGATCGAGTGCACCACCTGACCAATGCCTTCCTGCGTGATGACGAGATATTCTTTGCCGAGCTTCTTACAGCTGACCGTCTTACGTGAAGGATCTCTTCCGTCTTTCATGTCTATCACTCCGTCTCCGCCTTCAGCGATCGTCCATTTCGGCTCGATCTCTACAGCATCGTGATTTCCTGAGTTATCTGTGATCCATGCCTTGAAGTATGCCCTCGGCACCTCTTCATCTTCAGGATCCCCGACCGAAAGGAATCCGGAATAATCGACTTCAAATACTATGTCCGGCTTTTCTTTGCCGTATCCCTTGATAGGGAAATTGTCCATGTGGTCTGCTGCACTGTTGTTCTCAACATTCTCAGTAAGCTTCTTCTGTAGCTTCTTATTGCTCATATCCTGCCAGGAATCATCTGTAAATATGAAGCTTTCTCCTTTATTGATCACTGCGGTCCCTGTGCCGAGCTTCACTCCGACTCCATATGATGAGCCTCCTTCTTTCGGAACTTTCTGCGTAACTACGATCGCGTACGACTGGCCTCTCATCACGGTGAACGACTTATTCAACCTGACTTTATGGAATCCGCCGTACTGGAAAGTTTTTGTTACTGTGTCCATGAGGATGCCGTCGACAGGAGAATCATATTTCCTGGCGAGCAGATACACTTCGAACGTGACCTCTGTGCCCGGATAAGTCGTCTCGCATGACACTTTCCTGAGCTCCTCGCATGCTGACGCCTTGAACACATTCGCCGTGCAGATCTTGTTGTCCACGCGAGCGGCGAGATAGTCGTTGATCGGCATGTAGTCGTGCTGGTCCGTCATGTCGGTATAGTAGTCGTCCGACTCGGAATTGCTCTCAAAGTCAAGGGCTTCCGGGGTCGCGATCGTCTGGTCGTAGTATGACAGGTAGAAATACCCGGTGTGCTTTCCGGTCTCAGGATCGACGACTCCCCAGCTCCCGTCGCCTTTGTTCGGGAACTCCTCTTCACCGGAGCCCCAGCTGTTCTTGACGATCCACGCGCCGTTTCCTGGAGGCACCGTATCTTTCTCGGTGTATCCGTCATCGTTAGGATCGACCTTGTGCCTGAAGTTCTCGGCCGGATACGTGTCGTCCCAGCCAACTATGCAAACAGCGTGCCTCGCGCCTTCCGGGCTGTATGTATAATGCGCATATTTATCATTTATAAAGTCGCCATGGTCTTCTCCGGCGCCGGCGTTGAACGTGTCGTCACGATACCCGATCTGCACGCCTCTGTTCTGATACAGCTGCTCCTTGATCGCAGTCACGCCTTCAGGGTTGTATTCATATTTATTTTCAAGGCCTGCCTCCGTGACCTTTGCCGGCGAAGGTACTACAAACGATTCGCCGAGTGAGAATGAGTGAGAAAATCTGAGGCTCTCATCCAGCACCCAGTCATCGCCTTCGCTGTACTCATACTCCTCGTACTTGCCGTCGACCCAGTCTTTCTGGACCATGCCCTTTTTCCCTCTATATTCAAACAGCGGGTCCTCGCTCTCGAGCACAGGTCCGACACCGGCCGCGAACATTGATGTTGCCGTCGGCGCAAAACCTCCGACGTTGTATGCTGCGGCGACTGGATCTTCGTCCGGGTCCAGGACTATCGGCTTGTCGCCCTCGCCGTTCTGCGGGTTTTTCGGGTCATTTATCGGCGTCCTCGTGAAAAACGTGAGCTGCTTCTCCGAAAGATCCAGCTGTACCTCACTCCCCGACGGATCCGATACTTTCCTGATGTCACCAACAAAATCCCCCCGGATTTCGTCGTCGCTCAGGATGCTGGTCTCGGCCGCTGCAATAGCAGCAAACCCCCAGCAGTTTCCGAACGGATTCTGGAATTTGACCGGAGTAACATATGAAGTGCCGTTCACATCCCTTAGATCATATTTATCAGGAAGATCTGAGGCAAGCTTCATCGCCTTTCTTCTGGCTGCCTTAGTAGTAAAATCAAACGGATCGTTCGACGGATCCCCGAACTGATCTGCGATCTCACCAAGCGTGCTTTTCTCGCTGCTCTCCGCAAAAACATCCGGCGCCCCCTCGAACCAGGCACCCGGAACCACCATGCAAAAAGCGAGCATAAGCGTCATACAAACCGATACTACTCTCTTCATTTGAAAACCTCTTTCTGTGTATCAATAAACCTCTAATTTCACGAGTTTTCTTATTTCCTCGAGTACGACATTTCTTCCAGTGGGATTTTTATACCAGTCCGAGTATCCTGTGTTAGGTCCGTATGCAGGTATGTATCCCAGCTCGTCTTCTTTGAATTCTCCTGTTTTATCCGCGAGCACTTTCACCCTCATAAGGTGGAACGCTGCGGTGACTATTCCTATTCTATATGACTTAACTGATTCTCTTTCACGCATCAGATCGATGATGAAAGCAGACAGCTCCAGGTTCTGCAGTGTGAATTTTGCTCGGTCCTCGATGATGATCTTCTCCCTCGGCACGCCTTTGCTCATGAGATAGTCCGCCATGAACTCTGCCTCGGTGACAGCCGCTGACCTGTGGAAATTCCCGCCGCTCACGATATACCTGGCGTCAGGATTCCGCATGCCCATCTCAAAAGCTTTTTCGGCTTTGTATCCACAGTTGCCGCTTCCGAGCACCATGATGACGTCGTACGGCTCGCCCGCGCCTTCAGGCACCCGCATTGCGATCTCATTTATCTTCGAAAGATTCTCTTCGACCTCTTCAGGGTACCTCTCGAACCGCTCCAGCGTCCCCTCGATCTCGCGCGTTAGGTCGTACGCTGCGAACGCGAGCTTCTCCTCCTTCGTCGCAGTCTTTGCCAGGGACAGGATGCAGTCCAGGGAAAACTGTCTAGCCATGTGTAGAAAGCTGAAACTGGATCCTTTCCTTACACCTTATACAAAAATTAATTCAA
>CAZBFD010000073.1:3857-7989 GCA_964491055.1 uncultured Eubacterium sp. | reverse complement strand
GGCGATATATGAGCATGCTCGCGGATTCATGGCCGAGCACGGCAACCCGGATCAGTGGGGGCCGACGCACTGGCCGCCGGAGGAGCTCATACACCGGGACATAAAAAACGGCGACAGCTATGTCTGCATCAACGATAATGGTGACGTGGCCGGCGTGTTCTATTATGTGAGCGGCGAGCGTGTAGAGCCTTGCTACAACAAGATATTCAATGGGAGCTGGATCGGCGATGACAATTACGGCGTCGTCCACAGGATCGCGTCAGACGGATCAGAAAAGGGCATCGGGGCATTCTGCATAAACTGGGCTTTTGATCAGTGCGGACACCTCCGCATGGATACACACGGCGACAACAAAGTGATGCAGAACCTGCTAACCAAGCTTGGGTTCAGGCATTGCGGTACGATCTTCGTTGAGGAAGACGATAATCCGCGGCTCGCATATGAAAAACTGGAGTGATTCAGGATATGTGTGGTAAGTATTATGCTGACAGAGAGTTCATTCCGCATCTAAGCACATTATTCAAGGATGTGGGCATATTGCCTGATCAGGAGCTCCGTGAGGAGTGGGAGAGGGTATTGCTTGAGGATGACGGTCCGGATGTGACCAGCGGTTCTGATCATGATCAGATTCTCGACGTAAGTCCAACTGACCGGGCAATAGTCATCTCTCAGTCAGAAGACGGCCTCGTGGCGTCAAAGATGAAATGGGGATTCAGGGATCCATATCATGAGAGTCTCGTTATAAATGCGAGGTCTGAGTCGGCAGCTGAGAAGCCGATGTTTGCGGAGAGCGTGAGGGAGCGCCGGTGCGTGATTCCTGCGAGCGGCTATTATGAGTGGGACCGGTCAAAATCCCGTTACCGCTTTACGAGGCCTGATGGCGGCCTCGTCCTTCTGGCAGGCATATACAGGCATGAAATAATGACTGATAAGCTTGGCGATCCTCAGGATAATGAAGGACAGCGAGCAACAGAGCCGCACTTTACGATTCTCACAGCAACTGCAAATGAATGCATGAAGCCCGTGCATCCGCGCATGCCGGTCACGGTCGATCCGGGTGAGATAAAGACCTGGATCATGGACAGAAGCATGACAGATGAACTGCTTGGCCGGGATCAGATGGAGCTCTTAAGAGTGCAGGATTCAGGGCAGATCGCATTAAATCTAGGACTGTAAGTATTCAGTCGTTTGCGGCTAGGAAAGTGCGTGAACATGCAGCTCGTTTTATGACCGTGGTACATAGGCGGTGGTATTTCCCATAACTATAGGGATTACAAGTGGCTAAATCATAGCATAGCAGGCTTGTGCTTTGCTTATGATGTGAATATCATATATTATAGATAAATGTGAAAATACATGGCATATGGCGTCATGCAAAAGGGATCAGAGATCAGAAAAGTCTTTCGGGAATCAATGAAATGGGAAAACTAATTGGTATAATATTCATTATATTCGCGGTCCTGGACGATGCTACCAAAGAGAAGATGAAGAGTTTCTTCATGAAGATCTTCGGCAACAAGAGTGATCAGACCCCGTCTTTCCCTGACCTTCAGAAAACAGTAGGCGGAAAGATGAGCGGATCTCCGAATCAGAATGCATCGCAGTCCAAGTCGGCAAACGGATCCGGATCTACGCCATCATATACATATTCTTATTCGGGTAACGGTTCAGGATCCGGAAGTACAGTAAACCAGAACAAGGCATATAACAGGCAGGAGCAGTATGCCAGGCCTGTGATGAGACACAGGGGCGGTAAGCTGAAGACGATCGCAGCGTATGGACTGTTTGGAATTTCAGGGATCTCATTATGGCTTCTTCTGGTAAACATATTCGAGAATATCGCAGCAAGTACTCCTCTGATAGAGTATGCCAGCCTGATCCCGAATCTTATATTTTCGATAGTGTGCCTTCTGGCGGGGATCTGGCTTTTGTACACAAAGAAGCGTAAATACGACAGGGAGAACCGCTACATCGCGATCATAAACCAGGGCTACGGCATGATCCCTATCGATAACATCTGCTCACAGTTCCCGGTAAAGTATGATACATGCGTGCAGGAGCTGCAGGAGATGATAAACAGCGGCGTTCTGCCGGGGGCGTATATCGACTATGGCAGGCGGCTTCTCGTGATCGACCCGAAGAATTCGTCAGTCGAGCCTTTGATCAAGAAAGACGATAGTGCGGCTGAGAGTGCAGGGAAGACAGCATCAAAATCCGGAAAGAAGAAAATATCGGAGCAGAAGATAGATTTTCTCAGCCTTGAGCGTCTCTCAAAGCAGGTAAAGGATGAAGACATAAAGCTTAAGCTCATCCGCATTAGCACGACGCTTAAGACGATCGGCCAGAAGGTCAAGGACGATCCGGAGATCAGGAAAGACCCTGACGTAGATACGTTCATGGATATGTATATCCCAAAGACCATAAAGCTGGTTGAGGATTACGAGGAAGTAAACTCAATGGCTGACATGCCGCAGAACAAGGAGCTCAAGGAAAACATCCTTGAGACTCTTGACGCGATCGACGATGCGGCAACGACGCTCTGGAAAGATATAATCCATTCAGATATGATCGACTTGTCATCAGAGCTTGATGCTCTTCAGACCAAGCTCGTCATGGATGGATACAAGAAAGCAGATCTTGAACCAGGCAGCATGCCGTCAGAGTTCACGTTCGACGGCATGGATATATCGGAAGATCAGCCTGCAGCAGGCGAGCATGCTCGTAATAGGAAGGCAGCTGCGGCTGAGCAGGCAGTGGAACATGTAAGCGTCGTAACTGAGCAGCCGGATATATCGCCTGAGGATGCAGAAAAGTCAGCACGCCAGGCACAGGAACAGGATGCAGCTATGGAAGCTGATCTTTTCAGTAAGCTGAGGGCGGAGCAGGAAAAAGAAAAAGAGCTGCTTAAGTAAGATTTTGATAGATAACAGTATAGATGGCCGGTTGGCCGGGGGAGAACACAATGGAAGATGATATCAAGACAACAGCTAAAGAAGCTGAAACAACGGAAATTATGCCAACGCTCACGCTTGACGATGAAGAGCCTTCGATGAATTACATCATGCCGGATAAGGATGATCCTATCACAAAGGCGACAGAAGTGCCGGAACAGCATTTTACCGAAGCAGAGCAGAAGCAGATAGACCAGTTTGCCAAGCAGATAGACATCAGGAACATGGACCAGGTCATGAGATATGGCTCGACTGCTCAGAAGAAGTCGTCTTCTTTCTCGGAAGCCGCTCTTAAAGGCGTGAAGACGAAGGATTTCGGAGAGATCGGGACTTTGCTCGCGAACCTGACGACAGAGGTCAGGGGCTTTGGAGAGGAAGACAAGAAGGGATTCCTCGGACTGTTCCAGAAGAGCCGCAACAAGGTCGAGGAAATGAAGGTACGTTACTCCGAGAGTGAGGTCAATATCAACAAGATCTCGAAAGCTCTGGAAACGCATCAGTTCACTTTGCTTAAGGATATCTCGATGATGGGAAAGCTCTACGACGAGAACAAGCTGTATTTCAAAGAGCTTTCAATGTATATCGCTGCCGGCCAGAAGAGGCTTGATGAGGTCAGGAACGGCGAACTTGTAGAACTGCAGAAGAAGGCACAGGAAACAGGACTGCCGGAGGACGCTCAGGAAGCAAAGGACCTTGCCGCTATGTGCGACAGATTTGAGAAGAAGCTCATGGACCTTCAGCTGACCCGTACGATAACACTTCAGACAGCTCCGCAGATAAGGCTTGTCCAGGAAGACGACGCCATGATGGCGGAGAAGATCCAGAGCACGATCAATAACACGATCCCTCTGTGGAAGAACCAGATGGTGCTTGCACTGGGCGTTTCTCATGCGGCTGAAGCGGCCAAAGCACAGAAGCTTGTGTCGGATGCGACTAACGAGATGCTGAAGAAAAACGCAGACACGCTCAAGATGGCTACAGTTACTGCTGCCCAGGAGAACGAGCGCTCGATAGTAGATATCGAGACACTGCAGCATACTAATGACCAGCTGATCTCGACTATCGACGAAGTGATCAAGATCCAGGCAGAAGGCCACGAGAGAAGAAAAGCTGCAGAAAAAGAACTGAGCCGTATCGAGACTGAGCTCAAGGATAAGCTCCTCGAAGCGAGCGGACAAAGA
>CAZBFD010000073.1:0-3757 GCA_964491055.1 uncultured Eubacterium sp. | reverse complement strand
TTGCTTTATGATATTCGATTCAAGATATGTGCTTAGATCGTAGCACTACGCTTGCCTACTGGTGCCTGTCCCTTATCGGCCAAAAACTAATGATTGTCTTCATCAGATGTTTGCTCGCCGTCTGGTGCCTGTCCCTTATCGGCTGCAGCGGCATCTTTGTTCATCGATGGAAGAAAGATGACGTTGTCTTCTTTACGGAGGTTCTCAGGAACTTTACTTTCCGGTTCATCAGGATCGTTCTCGCGCTTTATCTTCGCTTTTTTCTCATCAGAAGATTTCCCCTTGGAGGGGCTGGTAGTCATTATGTAATATACCAGTATTCCGACCACCAAGATGAGGCCGAGTATAAGTAAATGCATAGAAACTCCTTATGGGTTTTAATCACTTTACGAGAGAGCGCCAGTCGTGTGTGACTTCATCGTTATCTTTTACCAGAAACGGTATACCAAGTTTGCCGTTCGCCCTGGCTTCAGCGAACTCTGCCTCATTCTTGTCACGGATAGCAAGGAACTCTTTCAGGTCAAGAAGACCGTCAGAGATGTCGTGGAACTCGTACTGAATTCCCGCCGCATTATATTTTCTGACGCACTCCATCGTGTAAGGGCAGAAGTGTGAACCGTAAACCTTCAGCATTTTACTACCTCCATCTGATAACATTATACACTAATCTGCGGACTGTGAATGAAAAAATTAGTCTTTATGGTGCTGTTTTGGAAAGAACTTATGGATGAGCTGCGGCCTAATAGGGACAGGCACCAGTCGGCCGCATTCACTGTTTGCCGACTGGTGCCTGTCCCTATTAGGCCGCAATGAAAAAACAGGAATTCTTATTTTTGTCATCGTTATTATTGTTATATAATAAATATAAGATATAGCCTGTTTTGGAAGGGTGAAGGATGTAATAGGTTCATTAAGAGGTTGTAGAAATGCTTGGTTATTGTGGATCCATGATAAAGAAGTGCAGGTGTGTTTTGACGGCGCCTGTCGTTGTTTTGATTTTACTGTTATCAGTTCTGGCTTTTTCTGCTGTTAAAGTGGACAACGCATATGCGGCGGATGCGGGCGGTACATATAAAGGCGTTCCGTGGAAGCTCAGCGGAGGGGTGCTCACTATTGGTGAGTCCGGCTCGGAATACTATTTTGAAGACAATATTGGTGATTACCCGTGGATCTATAATCTTGAAGGAGAGGTAACTAGTGTCAAGGTCGTGGGAAAAGTACACGCCGGGAATTCCGCTTCTTCTATGTTCTCGGGTCTAGAAAACTGCAAGACTATTGATCTAAGCGGTCTTGTTACTGATAAAGCATCAAACATGGCTAGTATGTTCAGCGGTTGTGAAGCACTGACGTCGATTGATGTAAGCAGTCTTGCTACTGGTAATGCGGTATACCTGAGTGGTTTGTTCAGCGATTGTAAAGCACTGAAATCGGTCGATATAAGCGCCCTAAATACAGGAAGCGCGAAACGTATGGATCACATGTTCTCAGGTTGTGAGTCACTGGTGTCTGTGAAGACCGGCGAGGGTTTTGATACATCGTCTGTGTATGACATGAATTATATGTTTAACAACTGCGAGAAACTGACGCAGCTTGACGTGTCGAACTGGAACACGGCGAACGTTGAGAATATGAGCTCTATGTTCTCGGGATGCTACAGCCTGACCGCGCTCGACGTGTCCGGATGGGATACCGGCAAAGTAACTAGCATGGGGAACATGTTCAGGTACTGCAGCGAGCTACGGACGCTTGATGTTTCCAGGTGGAAGACTCCGAACTTAACGGGGACGGCATACATGTTCGAGGGTTGCGCATCACTTACAGAACTCGACCTAAGTGGGTTTGATACGCAGAACGTTACGACCATGGTAGGGATGTTCCTCAGATGCGCCGGGCTCAGGAAGCTCGACGTTTCAGGATTTGACACGAGCAAAGTCTCTATCTCATCTTACATGTTTGAGGACTGCAGCTCGCTGACATATCTCGATCTTTCGAGTTTTGATCTTTCAGGTCTGACAGATTCCTCCAATGCCAGTGAGATGGTGAATGGGATGAAAAGCCTGACCGAGCTCAGGACCCCGAGGAACCTCAAGTACGACAGCAAGCTGCCCGGCAAGATGAAGGATGAGGCCGGCAACGAATACGATCTTCTTCCGAAGGATCTCAGCGAGAGCATCACTCTGACACGCGAGTCAGGAGGCGGCGGAGGCGGCGACGATCCTGACGCACCGAAGGAAAACACACTCGAGACCAAAACATCCACAGTCAAGGTCAAGGCTTCTGCACTCAAGAAAAATTCCAGATCATACAAGCCGATCAAAATCATCAAGCACAACGGAACGGTAACATATAGCATGACAGGTGGTAGTGCAAAATCCAAAAAAGCTCTGAAGCTGAATACTAAAAACGGAAAGATAACCGTTAAAAAAGGGACAAAGAAAGGCACATATAAGCTTAAGATCAAAGTCACCGCAAAAGGTACAACTGAATATAAAAAGGGTACCAAGAATGTGACTGTGACTGTTAAGGTGATTTAACATATGATAGTGATTTAAAGGGGGAAATGCATATGAGAACTCTTACAGAACGTGATTATGCTACTTATCCGAGAAGGTTTGATGGGTATAAGTGGTATAAGCCGCTTCTGGTCGGCCTTATTTACAGTGTGTTGGTCGTTATCTTCAGCATGTTCGTGATCGATCTGATTACGAAAGCTTTATTTGGAGCGACTGTAAGCGGAATGGGATATGATGACATGGATTTCTTTACAGCGGCAGGCGCCTTTTCCAACGGAATGACTGCTGCTATTGTCGTTCCATGCATGATCGTTGCAGCGCTTATCATCAGGGATCGTCCGATCTCTTCTTATCTTTCTTCTATGGGAGGCTGGAGATGGAATGTGTTTTTTAAGACTTTAGCTGTAGCATTCGTCATGCTCGGCATACCGATCATAGTATTGCATGTGCTGCATGGGAGGACCGGTGATATAAGATTCACGATAGGCGGGTTCATCATACTGTCACTTCTGATTCCGCTGCAGGGGTTCGGAGAGGAACTGTCTTTTAGAAGTTATATCATGCAGACGGTCAGCAGCTGGTTCATGATGCCTGTTCTGGGAATAATAGTGCAGATGATCGTGTTTACAGCGTTTCATCCCTACAACATTGTAGGAAGGGTTGAAATAGCTGTCTCGGCTGTCATATATGCTCTGGTCTGTGTGTATTCCAGAGGACTTGAGTCCGGCACAGCTTTACACATAATCAATAATGTTACGGAGATATACATGGTCGGCGTAGGATTCGGCAGCATAACAGCTGATGCAACTATTCCGGATACCGCTGTAAATCTGTTCTTCAAGATAGTATTCTTCGCGTTTATTCTTTTCGCAGATAAGAAGCTGCACTGGTTTGATGATGTAAAATATGACGATGTAGAAAAATTCAATGCCAACAGAAAGTAAGTTATTTCAGGCACCCGGATAGCCATACAAAGGGAGGCTGAAAATGAAAAAAGCAGTATCACTTATAGCATCGCTGATACTTTTGGCATGTGTGCTGATGCCGGAGCATGCTCTCTGCAGCTGGGTTTCTGCAGCTGAAGAGAATAGTTCCGCGGCGAGCACGGTGGACGAGATAGCGGAGCAGTTCGCTGATCCGTCGAATGATCCGTTCGGCTACAGGGACAGAGCTGAATTGAAGAAAGCTCTTAAGCTGGCCGAGAATGAGTACCCGGCTAGCTTTGATCTCCGGAATGTGGATAC
>CAZBFD010000072.1:0-8089 GCA_964491055.1 uncultured Eubacterium sp. | reverse complement strand
ACAGGGGGTGTTTCGTCACCAAATTACAGTAATTCCAGAAATCCTGCCACCAAAATAAGAAAAAACTAATTTTGGTAACGAAAGGCATTGGTTACAGGGGGTGTTTCGTCACCAAATTACAATAATTCTAGAAATCCTGCCACCAAAAGAAGAAAAAAATAGTTTTGGTAACGAGATGCAGCGCCTCGCCAAACCCCAGTTTGCCGAGATGATATTGGCCTCGCCAAACCCCAGTTAGCTGAGCTGATGCTGACTGGACAGCAATTCAGGTTACCAAGCCAACTCTGATCCTTACAAAGCTCCAATGATCAGCTCACACTTTACTCCACATCATCCTGTTGTCACTTATCTCAACATGCAGTCTGCCTGTCTCTTTCAGCCATGTCAGGTATGAGCGCACTGTACTGCCGATGAGTACATACTGCTCGAATGTCATTTCCAGGCCATATTCATCAAAAATATTTTTGAGAATATCTTCAAACATAATCGGTCTGCTGCAGATGTCGACGATCTTATCAGCGACCTCATGGGTTTTGATGATATTAAGCTCGGCGAGGTCAGAGACTGACTCCGCGGCGTCAGCGTGTGCCGGGACAAATAACTTCGCCTTCATCTCTTTCACCATTTCCAGCGTATTAAGGTATGCCCCGACATCGACGATAAAGCTTACCTGGTACTTTCCCAACGTCTCGGCGCTTGCGAGGCAGTCCGCAAGATACACGACATCGTCCGGCGTCCGGAAGCCCACCATGTCGAATGAATGCCCCGGGAGCGGGATCATCTCCCAGCCTTCCGGAAGAGCATGCTCGTCTAGCGGAAGAGCGTCACTTTCCTTTGCCATCAAAAACTTGTGCTTAAGTTCTGCCGGCGGGCACCCGCCGTACAGATATGACGGCTCCAGCACGGGGTGGCGCGTGAAATCGCATTCGATCCCCGGCGCGTAGATCATGCATCTTGTATTCGTCTGAAGATATCTGTTTCCGCCGATATGGTCGGCGTGTGAATGCGTGTTATATATTGCCTTGAGCTTCCAGCCGTTTGCGTCAATGATCCGCTTTACTTTCTTTCCGGCTTCCTTGTCGCTCCCGCCGTCGATAAGGCAAACCTCATTCCCGCCGGTCTTCACAATTCCGATCTTCGCCGGGCTTTGAATATAATAACAGTTATCTGAAACCTGTATTAACTCGTACATAAAACATACCTTCTTAATGAAGCACCATTGAATAATAATACGCCACGGATATCTTCCGTGGCGTTTATATCTTAGTATCTCTCCTTTATCACACCGTCTCTGTATGCCTGCACAAGCTCTTTCAGGTCGGCGATCTTCTGCTTGATCTCCACGCCCTTATCGGTATCTTCAACAAGCATGCGGCGGTCGAGCTTTTCGACCACTTCGAGCCTCGGCGAGTGGAACTCCTGCGTCCCGTCTTCTTTCATCGGGCTGTACGGCTTGTGCTCCGCGAGCGCCATGGAGTGGGAATTGTAGATGAATGTATATCCGGCGATACCGGTCGTCTTTTGGTATGCCTTGGACATTCCGCCGTCGATCACGAACAAAAGCCCGTCTGCCTTGATCGGGCTCTCGCCCTTTTTGATCTTTACCGGGACGTGCCCGTTCAGGATCTTGGAATGCGCCGGGTCAAGCCCGAACTCGCGCAGCATCTTCTCGACCGGCTCACGCTGCTTGATGAGCGTATAATACGGCCCTGTCGTTTCTTTATGCGTCGCCTTGTCCTCGATGAACATTCTCTCGAACGTCGTCATCTTGTCTTTCCCGAAGAGCGGCGACTTGCTGCCCTTCCAGAGGTACCACATCAGGTCGCCCGGCTTGCCGCCTTCTATTGCCTTATCCGGCGTATAGAACTGCTTTCTTACCTGGTCGTCAAGGTATTCCATGAGCGCCCTGCCCTTGTGCGGCTCGCCCGCGAGCTTTACGTCCAGGAATTCGCCGTCCACTGTCATTGGCATGCAGCCGTGGAACATGAGGTTTCCATTCGTGATCTTGAATAGCGCCCCGTGGCTGAACAGGAACTTGATGTGCTCCTGCAGCTTCTCAGAGTTTTTGATGGAGGCCTCAAGCGCGATCATTACAGTCTTCTCGTCGTTCGACAGCTTGTACGGATCCTTCGGGTCGACCGTCGGCAGGAACGTATCCTTGAGCGGATAGACCTTCCCGTCCAGGGTCACCGTCTGCTTATCGAAGTCGATCTTGTCGAGCAGGAGCCTGTCTTCCATCTCATACTCCGGGTGCTCTTTTATCAGCTGTCCCTCGACCTTGAGCATGATGACTGATATTGCCTTGTTCATCTTGGCCGCGGTGCTCATGCTCACAGGGTCGCCCTGGTTCTTGTCGTAAAGGTGCGGCATGAACGCTTCGCACGGATCATCTCTGTAAGCCCTCGCCGCAAGCGACATGAGCGGCCTCAGGTTGATCCCGTAACCTACCTCGAGCATGTCGAAATTGTTATAGCTCACGTTGTTCCTGATTATATTCGCGATGCACGACCAGTTCCCGCACGCAGCACCCATCCAGATGACGTCGTGGTTCCCCCACTGGAAATCAACGTCATGCTGCTCCATCAGGTAGTCCATGATCTTGTCAGGATGCGCTCCTCTGTCGAAGATGTCGCCGATGATGTGCAGCTGGTCGATCGCCAGGCTGCTCGTAACATCCGCGAGCTCCCTGATGAAAGTCTCCGCAAGCCCGCACTCCACTACCGAATTAATGATCGCCTCATAGTAGCTCGCCTTGTTCTCCTCGTCGTCCGCGTGGAGCAGCTCATCCATCACATAGTCCAGGTATTCCGGAAGGCGCTTCCTGACCTTCGACCTCGTGTGCTTGCTCGCGACAGCCTTACATATCGCGAGCATGCGGTATATCGATACTCTGCACCATTCATCAAAATCCTGCTCACTCGCTTTTCTTCTCCTGATCTCCGCGCCCGCGTCATAGAACAAAGCCGCCAGCGCGTCGCGCTCCTCTTCAGTGAGCTCGTCCCCGAAGCGCTCATCGATCTTGTCCTTGATCGTGCCCGAGCACGACTTGAGCATATGCACGAAAGCCTCGTGCTCGCCGTGCAGGTCACTGAAGAAATATTCCGTGCCCTTCGGCAGTGCGAGGATCGCACTCAAGTTGATGATCTCCGCCGACGCCGCCTGCACATTCGGATAGCGGTCCGCGAGCAGCGTTAAAAACCTGATGTCAGACATGATTCCCTCCTTGAAAAGGGGACGGTGTTGTCAGAAAGAACCGTCCCCACTGACAACACCGTCCCCATTGACGTCTTTTGTTCTATTCTACTCTTGTTATATCTGCGCCGATTGCTCTGAACTTCTTGATGAAGTCTTCGTATCCGCGCTCGATGTGGTATATCTCGGATACCTGGGTGGTCCCTTCTGCGGCGAGTCCTGCGAGCACCATCGCCGCGCCGGCTCTGAGATCGGTCGCGATCACGTGTGATCCGCGGAGTTTTCTGCCGCCTTTTACGATCGCCTTGTTGCCCTGTATCTCGATGTTTGCTCCCATGCGGTTAAGCTCTGCCACGTGCATGAACCTGTTCTCGAATACAGTCTCAATCACTGTGCTGTGCCCGTACACTGTGGTAAGGAACGCCATGAACGGTGACTGTATATCGGTCGGAAAGCCCGGGTACGGCATGGTTTTGATGTCTGTGGATGTGAGCTCTCTGTCGTCTGCGAGGACGTACATCCCTTCATCACCCATCTCGACCGTGACGCCGCACTCTCTCAGCTTTGCTGTGACTGGCTTCAGGTGGTCAGGTGTAACGTTCCTGATCAGAAGCTGTCCTCTTGTTATCGCTGCCGCAAGCATGAATGTACCTGCTTCTATCCTGTCAGGTATCACCGTGTGCTCAGCTCCGTGGAGCCTTGCCACTCCTTCGATCTTGATGTTATCGGTACCTGCTCCCTTGATCCTTCCGCCCATCTTGTTGATCAGGTTGGCAAGGTCAGTTATCTCAGGCTCTTCAGCCGCGTTCTCGATGTACGTCGTACCTGACGCGAGAGCTGCAGCCATCATTATGTTCTCTGTAGCGCCGACACTTGGGAAGTCAAGGTATATAGTCGCGCCGACGAGTCCGCCTTCAGGAGCCTCGGCTTCGATATAGTCATCAGTCATGGTGATCTTCGCCCCAAGCGCCCTGAAGCCCTTAAGGTGAAGGTCTATAGGCCTCGCGCCTATGCTGCATCCGCCCGGCCTGTACAGCTTTGCCTTGCCTGTCCTGCCGAGGAGCGGCCCCATCACGACGAAAGAAGCCCTCATCATGCCGACTAGCTCATTATCCGGCTCGATGGTTTTGATGTTCTCTGTCTGTATGTTAAGTACAGAGCGCACCGGCTCGTCGATCACTGACCCGATGCTCTCCAGGATGTTCCTCATAACAGCCACGTCGGCAAGCTCCGGGACGTCGTAGATCTTACACTCGTCCGTCGAAAGAAGCGTAGCCGCCATAAGAGGTAGGACTGCGTTCTTCGCGCCGCTTATCGTGACTTCTCCTGATAGCGGAGAACTGTGTTGTACAAGAAATTTAGCCATATTCCCTACAGTTTCTTCATCTCATTCAGGCAGTTCCTGCAGACGTACTTGCCCTTTACCAGTTCGACATTATCCGCTTCCCCGCAGAAAATGCAGGATGGCGAGTATTTCTTGAGCACTATGTTCTGCCCGTCGGTGAATATCTCAAGCGAATCTTCAGTCGTTATATCAAGAGTGCGCCTCAGCTCCACTGGAAGAACTATCCTCCCGAGCGAGTCGACAGGCCTTACTATTCCGGTAGCCTTCATTACTTAAGCCTCCTTGGCCTTCTTCGCAGCTTTTTTCTCAGCCTTTTTCGCTTTCTTGTATTCCTTGAACTCTTTTTCTTCCTTTTTGTCCTCTTGCTCTTTTATGTAAGAGCCTGCGGAAGCTGCTGCCTTGCCGACGTTGATTGCGGTCTTGATGAGTCCCTGGCTTTCGTCTGCATCGTGTGTGATGTCAGCAACGACTCCTGTGATATCATCGATCACACCGTCAAGCTGCGTCGTCTTGTCCGCTACGACTCCGGTCACCACGCCTGCGTCGTCGATGACTTTATCTGACTTGACGAGGGTAACATCTACTTCACCGAGTGTCTTATTCACTTCGCCAAGTGTAACGCTTAAGTCCTCAAGAGTCTTCATGAGCTTCTTCACAAGCATGACCAGGAAGATCACGAACACGATAAGTGCCCCTAGAAGCACGTAAGTAAGCAAAGTCTGGATATCAATAGTAATCATAATAAACCTCCTGTACTGTGTGGGATATTATATCAGTATTTCCATAAATTAGCAATAGTCAGTTTTTTCCCTTTCCCGCTCGTTTAACCTTCTCACGGTCGTATTCTATTATGTCGCTTCCGAGCTTGTCCTGTCCGTCGTCGTCTTTCTCCCCGGTGAATATCCTTACCTTGACGATGCCGCGGATTATATCTGTCTCAACTACTTTCGCCTTTCCATCCGGTGTCTCGACTATGTCGTTCACGTCCGGCATGCCTTTCCTCAGCTGGCAGTAAGTGTCGTTCTCATACTTGAGGCAGCACATCAGCCTTCCGCATATGCCGGAGATCTTGGTCGGATTAAGTGAAAGGTTCTGGTTCTTCGCCATCTTTATCGATACAGGCTGGAAATCCGCGAGCCACGACGCGCAGCAGAGAGGCCTTCCGCAGCAGCCGACTCCGCCGAGCATCTTCGCCTCGTCTCGGACGCCGACCTGTCTCAGCTCTATCCTCATCCTGAAGACGCTCGCAAGGTCCTTTACGAGCTCCCTGAAGTCGATCCTCCCGTCGGCCGTGAAATAGAACACGATCTTATTGTTATCGAACGTGTACTCCACATCTATGAGCTTCATCTCCAGGTTGTGCTTCAGTATCTTTTCCTGGCAGAGCTTCATGGCTTCAGCCTTCTTCGACTCGTTCTCCTCGTGGCGCTTTATATCTTTATCGTCGGCGATCCTCACGATGCTCTTAAGCGGCTTTACTACGTTGTCATCGCCCACCATGGTCCTGCCGAGCTCGACCGTCGCATACTCCATTCCGCGCGCAGTCTCTACGATGACTCCTTCGCCCTCGGTTATCTGAAGATCTCCCGGGCTGAAATAGTACATCTTTCCTGAGACCTTGAATCTTACACCTACTACTTCTACCATATATTATTCTCCTTCGCTCAGCCTGAGCACCAGGTTCCTGATCCTGTAATTATATCCTGCTCCGAGCTTTATGTCACGCCTTGCTTCCTCTATCAAAGCTGTGCTCGCTTCTGCCTGCCCGGGGCTCATCTTAAGGGTGGCCTCCCCTCTTACCATGCGCCCGACCAGGCTTTCCATCCCGTCGAGCAGCATATATGCGTCCTGCCTGGACTTTACTGCCCCGTCAAGCTCCGCCTTGATATCGGCAAAATATGCTTTGTTCATTATCATGCTGAATATCCTGACGGCTTCTTCATTTCCTTCGCCCCGGCCTGAGCCGCTGACGTCGTACAGCCTGATATTCACGCATCTTGAGTTTATCGTCGGGAGCAGCTCCTCTGAGTTTTCCGAAAGGATCATGATGACAGTACCTTCCGGCGGCTCCTCAAGCGTCTTAAGGAATCTCGTCTGCGCCCTTGCGGTCATCGTATCCCCGCCGGAGATTATGGCCATGTTATGGCTTCCTGCCGTGGGCTTCTCCTTCAGCCTGACCTGGAGCTCCTCCACCGCCGCGTCTTTGATCGAGTTCGTCCCTGACTTTGATGCAGTCGTGTCATCCGGCTCGACGATGTACAGGTCCTCATGGTTCCCATCCGCGATCTTCCGGCAGTTCACACATCTTCCGCATCCTTCACCCGGCGCCACGGTGCACGTCAGCGCCTGGCAGAACGCCCGGGCAAAACCCAGTTTGTCGATGTTGTTATCGCCCTCGATTATGTACGCGTGCGACACGATGCCGCTTTTTATCGCGTCTCCGAGCTTCGCGGCCGCGCTTCCGTATTTTCCGTATTCCGAAAGGCTCATATGAGTCCCCTCTTCTTAAGCTTCCAGTCGACAGCTTCCTTTATCTGTTCCCAGATCTCTTCGCGTGACTGTGTCGCATCGATCACTTTCATCCGGTACGCATACTCTTCCGCGATCTCAGCAAAACCCTCGAGCACCTTCTGACGGAACTCCAGGTCCTCGCTCTCGAGCCTGTCCAGGTTGTTCTGATCGAGCCGAGCCCGCCCCTGCTCGGGGTCGAGCAGCATCATTATTGTAAGAGCAGGATCAAGGTCATCTGTTGCAAACTGGTTGATATTGAATATCTTGAGAGCACCGAGGCCGCGCCCATATCCCTGGTACGCAAGGCTCGAGTCGACATATCTGTCGCACACCACCACTTTATCCTGCTCGAGAGCAGGCATGATCACCTTCTCTACGAGCTCAGCCCTGCTCGCGGAATAAAGCAGTGCTTCAGCCCTGCTCTCCATGCCCTTGTTCGCAGGGTCGAGCAGTATATCGCGAATCTTCTCACCAAGCTCAGTTCCGCCCGGCTCTCTCGTGAAGACCGATTCAAGCCCGAGCTCATCAAGATATCTCCTCAGATTCTCTATCTGAGTCGACTTTCCTGCTCCGTCAGGACCCTCAAATGTTATAAACAGACCTCTTTTCATTGCAAACATCAGATCACTGCTCCTCGTCACTCACATCCTGCTCATGACGCTTTCTCTTCTTCTTCCCTGCCCAGGGGAAAAGACGCTGCATCAGAGGCTTTCTTTTCTTCTTCGTTGTGCCAAGTACTGCGTCAGCGACCGTATTCTCAAATAAAAAGTCAGCCAATAAAAGTATCGGCAGCGTGACTATCAATCCGAATACGATCTTAAGAACCAGCATATGGACACAAACCTCCTTATATATTTTACCTAAACAGCAGACTCATATCAAATTAATAAATCTTCACAAAAAAAGATCCAGCTCATGTAAATGTGCTGGATCTTTTACAAACCGGCGGCGTCCTATTTTCCCGGGCAGTCACCCACCAAGTATCGTCGGCGCTAAGGAGCTTAACTACTGTGTTCGGGATGGGAACAGGTGTGACCTCCC
>CAZBFD010000071.1:0-8244 GCA_964491055.1 uncultured Eubacterium sp. | reverse complement strand
GGTCCGCTTCTTTCGTACAGTATGGATCCAGGTACCACTTGGAAAAAGTGTATCCTTTACGCCCTGATGCAGGATCTCCGATCACATATCCTGCAAGTGAGGTCGCATTCTCAATTGTTTTCTCCTGTGGCAGATCAGCGCTGCCTTTTCCGCTTTCCGTGACCGAGTCAGCGAAGGTCAGTTTATATACTCCAGACTGAGGACTGTATCCATCGTTATGATCGTAATATACATTCAGTACCGTACTCTCATCGGCTTTGATCACTGCTGAAGCTGGCTCAGCACTCAAATGATATCCATCATATCGGTCATCAGCTTTATCCTGAGCTGAAACTGCTGCAGTTCCACCTACCGTGCCTGTATAAGTTTTGCTTTCCTTATAGACATAATCAGAGCCTGTACCGTTCTGTGTCCAGTACATGATCCTGTAATCTGCAGCAACTGGATCTTCCCACTTTGCATACAGTGTCGTATCAGCTCTCAGGTACAGTTTACCTCCTGCAATGTATACTCCGCCGTCATTGACCGCTGCGACCAGATTTCCGTTCGCGTCGGATACCTGACTGCCATAATTAACTTCAGAGTCGTTCTCTAACGTACCTGTATACCAGCCTGTGAATACCTTCCCGGCTAAAGAAGTGACCGGAAGGCTGTCTAAAGATTCGTCCGCAAACAGATACCTTGGCCCATTGTAAGCTGCACCGGTGCCTGCCTTTGCAGCATAGAATGATAACAGGTGTGATGTATCGTATATAGGATAAAGATGAGTCTCACCAGTGACTGTAATACATCCTTCAGAATCAGGAGTGATAATATAGGGATTACCATCATCGTCTTCCTTCACTCCGGGAGTTTTTACCGCCGTATAAGACCAGCCCAGAAATCTCCTGTGTCCATCTTCATTGCCGGAGTATGTAGTATCTACGTCACTTATATTGACTTTTGCTTCCGCGTTGCCGTCACCCTGCGTCTTGAGCTCCACCCTTTCTGTGGATGAGACCGGGAACGTCCTGGAACTGCCGTCATACTGTCCATGGAAAATAACGTGAGCATATTTCTTATATACAGCGTACAGATCTACCGCACTGTCTTGGGTGATCTTTATATTATCAAAATCATATGGCTCCGGCTCAGTTTCGCCATCTTTAATCACAAAATTAACCTGTCCGCCACTCAGCGTCCCTTCATACCATCCTGCGAATTCATTGGAACCGTTAGATGTAAGCTGCGGAACTATCAGCTCTCTTCCGTCCTTTATGATCTGACTGTTTACAGTATTGCCTTTGTCGTCAGTTATCTGGTACTCTTTATAGCCCTGGACCTCATCACTCCATACATGGAATGTATATTTACAGGTTGGGACCGCAGCAGCGGATTCTCCCTCTGTCTTAGTTATGATAAAGACCGAGAACCCTCCTGTATTGAATGTAATTGTTTTACCGCTGGTCGCCGCATCCACGACTATTGGCGCATTATCTTTACCATCAGCAAAGTGGACTACACTGAGGTCTGATCGCTTATCAATCTCTTCATCTGCGAGCTTGACCGCTACCTTAACTTCACTGTCAGGTTCAAATTCCTTGCCTGTTTCAGGGTCGATCAGTTTTATGTCGAATGCCCTGGCAAAGCTGAGATCATCAGCTTTCACGTCCAATGCGTCTGCTGTTTTCTCTATGTAACTCTTATAATCCCCGTTCTTCTCAGTGATCTCTTCTGCCTGCAGAATGACCGACTTATCCAGCGCGCCAGTTACTGTAATGTCTACTTTACCTACCTGGGTCCTGAATGTATCCTTCGCCATCTGCGAAGTGATTATTATCTCTATCTTATCTGAAGGCTCCTGATTCTCAGCGCTCTTTGCCTTCTCCGAATAGTCGTATTCGAAGGTCACCGAATCGCTCTTCTGGTTGAGGCCTTCTTTATCATTCGTGTATCTTACAGCGTCTTCGCCGTTCTTGTAGTTCTCGTCCTTATCATAAGCCTCATAATTCAGAAGCTTCTTGTTAACGTCTTCGCTCTTGTATACGCTGACATCCGCCGCGTATACTGACTTGTCGTATTTATCTGAATAATCTTCTGCCCTTTCTGCTGCTTTTTCATATGAATAAACGAGGAGCGCGTTATCATCCTCGAGTTCTTCTTTAATTGTGTTTCCCTTTACTGTAACTGTGATCGGTTCTTCCGGTATATATTTATTACCATCTTTGTCGTACAGAGTAATGTCAAGCGAGAACAGTCCTCTTTCGGTGTATACTGCTCCTTCATCAAATGTGATATATCTTGCTTCAGCTGTTATCCCTTCAGGAAGCTTTCCGGCAACTGTAATATCAGCCGTGAGGTCATCCTCTTCAGACGATGCCTTGCGGCCTGTAAGCGATTTCCAGAAACTGTTTACATTCCTGTATTCTTTTGTCTTCTGCTCTTTTCTGGTGTCTTTATAAAGAGCTTCTTTTATGAGCTCAGCCTTGACCTCGCGCTGTTTAAGAGCGTCCTCCGGCTCATCTTCAGCAGGTTTGTCAGCTTTCGGATCAGAAGTCTGTACGTCCTCTTTCTTCTCAGAAGGCTCTTCGTTTGTTTCCTGCTTGCTCTCTTCCTTCTTCTCCTGCTCATCATCAGAAGTGTCGGCTGGTTTTTCTTCAGGCTGCTCTTCCTGAGCATTATCCTCAGAAGTGCCAGGAGCACTTTCTTCCGTCTGAGTTTCTTCTGTGGCAGCAAAAGATGCGAGCATGCTCACGTCGGATATGCTCCCCGAGAAGACCATCACTGTGATCAACAACAGTGCCAAGAATTGTTTCAGCTTTTTCATGTCTCTGTACCTTAGTCTTACAGTTGAATTAAATCACTTGAATCAAGTCACTCGAGATCATTACTCGAAATCTTCTATCGCTATACCTTCTTTGGTGATTTTGTTCGAGTCTGATTCATCTTCAGGAAGCGCCGAATCCGGTGTTCCGCCGACCATCGTCTCGAAGAATGTCGCCGTCAGATTGATATATATGTCTTTGTTATCAGTTAATGAATAATTGATGTCGTCCACAAGGCATCTGTATTCGCCGTGTGAAAGCTGATCAACAACATACACAGCGTCACGGTAGCTGTGCGTTACGAACTGAAGAGAGAAGCTCCTCCTTATCTGATCCCCGTCTCTTGTTATGTCAGAGAATGAGATCGAATAATCATCTACTCCCCTAAGTACCTGATTAAGGAATGCAGTCTCCCTTTTGCTGTTGTTATAGCTTTCCATCCTGGACACATCCTCTTCAGTATCTATTGCGTCCATCTCGTTCTGCATCTTCTCAAGTCTTTCGACTCTCGCGTTGGCAATATCCAGGTCATTCTGCGCAGCGTCTGCGTCTGCTTTTACCGATCTCAACATGTCTTCTGTAGTAATGTATACGAATCTGTAGTACAGAAGGCCGATCAGCAATATCGACAGGATCACAATAAGTATTTTCTCAGATCTGGTAAACTCTCTGCTCATTACGTTCATGGCTGTTACTCCTCATCTTCAACAGGCTGCTGCAGATAAATGACAAATGTCACCGCAACATCGTCGCTTTCCTCGATACGCTTGTTCGCTGAAGATATCACGCATCTTTCAACGATCGGATTTTCCTCCAGCTCTGCGGCAAGATCGTTAAGTTCCCTCAGCGACGGGCCTCTTACCTGAAGTGTCATCGTGTTTCCTGTAAGGTTCCAGCTCTTGGATATGTTCTCGCGCAGGAACTCCTTGCTTATCAGCTTCATAGCGGCAACACGGTCTACTCTGTTCAGCTCTTCCTCTGTCATTCCTGAAGTAGTGTAATGTGCGTAGAGATCATCCACATCCCCCATGGACTGGATCTTGCCGTTTGCAACCGTAAGCTCTTCCTGGATCTGGTTAAGACGCTGTGTCTCTCTGATCACACCTGTGACCCTGTCCACCACGAAGAACTTCCCAAGCACCAGTACGACAAGGATTATCGCAATGATGACCGGTACGTTCTTCTGTAACGAGAAGGCCTGCTTTTTCTTTATCTGTATGTTGATGAAGTTCTTGGTAGGAACTTTTCCCTTCTTGATCTTTGGTAGATTCTTAGGTATTTCGGGTAGTTTCAGGTTTAATGCCATATATGATCACTCCTTATATCCCTGCACCGGCCGCATGTATACGGATGTCGGCGTCCGGCGCGGTCCTTAACTGATGTGGTTAAATCTCAAGCGTAACTCCTATCGCCTGCACGAGGCTGCTGCACTGCAGGATCTTGTCTCCGTCCTGCACCAGTTCTGATGCGTTATGGAGCTCTGCCTCAAGCGTTTCATCTATCGCTTTTACAAGCAGCTCATTTGCAGCGCCGCCACCGCAGATCCATACATCATTCAGGCTGCTTCCCTGGTTGCTGAACTCATAGAAGTTTATGGCCCGCATGAGCTCTACAGCTATGTTGTCATAAAATGTCGCGCATTCCTCTGACGCCAGGCAGTTCTCGAAGTTCTTCATCACATAGGTGTGTGCGAGATGCTTCTCCACGCCGTACTTGTCGGCGATTATATCATCGAGCTGCGAAAGCCCGATATCGAACGCTCTCGTAGCGATGTAGTTGTCCTGCTTGTACATGTACATTGTGATCGAGTTGTATCCGAGGTCCAGTATTCCGATCTCATCAGCCACCTGCATCAGGCTCTCTTTCTGCCCCCTTATCAGGGAAATATATGTGCACAGTGCAGGTGCGGATTTCACCATCTTGAGCCCTGCCTTCCTGAGCATGACCTGAAGATCCTCAACAAGGCTCTTCTCTATGCCTGCCGCAAGCAGGTGCAGGTTCTCTTCATCCTTGTCAAGTACGGCGTAGTCGAAAACGTAATTATCGACTTCACCAGTGATGTAATCACTGAACTCGAACGGGAGGTTGTACGCAAGCTGGTCTTCCGTCATCATAGGCACATCCACGTTCTTTACGTAGACTGCCTCATTAGGAAGCACTACAGCTGCGGCTCCCGCACTTATTCCACTTTCCTTCATCGTGCCGCGGATGAGACTCGCCATACTCTCCGCAGATATAAACCTGCCCTCTTTGAATAGGTTTTCAGGCATCTGCGTGATGGCTGTCTTCATCACACGTCCATTGTTCACCAGCGCAAGCTTGAGCTGGTCATATCCGATATCGATCCCAAGTGCTGTTCTACTGCTCATTTTTTCCTTTCTACCCTAAAAGGCCTGAATACCAGCTGATCAGAGGATCTCCTGCAAGCAGCATGACTATAGATGCCGCCGCGATCCACGGACCAAATGGAAATCCACCATTATTATCTCTTTTTTTCATTAAACACATATTAAAGACAAGCCCGGCGATGCATGCAAGCATCAGCACGAATAAGGTTCCAACAAAGCCGAAATACAGCCCCGTCACGAACAGAAGCTTTATATCCCCGCCTCCAAGGGTGTCTTTCTTCATCACATGATCCATGATAAGCGAGATCACCAGCACGCCGCCGCCGAATACGAAAGCTGCCGCTATACGCATCAAAATCTCGTTCGTATCATAGATCCAGTACGCTGTCACCGCCCAGGCGATAATCATTATCACATGGCAGCTGTCAGGTATCTCCATACTGTCGATATCTGTAAGCGTAAGCAGGAACAACATCATGATATAGATATAGTTCCTGATGCACAGCAGTGTTAAGTCAAACTTCAGCAGGCATGCCACTGTAAGGAGCCCCATCGCGACCTCAGTAAGTGGATAGCGGATCGAGATTTTGCTCCCGCAATACCTGCATTTCCCGCCAAGCATCACCCAGCTTACGACCGGAATGAGATCCTTCCACGAGAGCTCATGCCCGCAGCTCACACAGTGGCTCCTTCCTTTCACGAACGCCTCGCCTTTACAGATACGGATCGCCGTACAGTTCAGGAACGACCCCACACACGCTCCGAAGATGAAAGCTACGACGACGCAGTAAATAAATATCAAACTGCTGTCATAAATGCTCAATTGTCATGCTCCTTCTGCAATAGTTCCATCTTCGTGTCTGTTCTGTACTATAGCGAGCATGCTCGCTTTTCGTCTGCTACATGCCGTTGTACATAGAGAACATCGCAACGTAGATCGCGATGACTATGTATCCTGCTATCAGACCCATGAATATGAGGGTTGCCGGCTCGAGCTTTGCAAGAGCTGCTGCCGTAGCTTCTTCAAGCTCTGAGTCATAATACTGCGCCGTCATACCAAGTGTGGATTCCAGTTCTCCACTCTCTTCACCAACGGATGTCATGTCCACCAGTATATCAGGCAGGCATCCTGAATTCCTGAGGCTGCTCCCCAGTGTATGCCCCGTTTCAAGTTCAGATACTATAGCTCCTACTTCTGAGCTTATATAGTAATTTGAAAGTGCCCTTGATGTGATCGATACCGCTTTGGTAAGCGGAAGTCCCGCGCCGAGCATCATCGCCATTGTATTGGCGAACTGGCTTGACGCGTTCAGCATGTTGATATTACCAAATACCGGAAGCTTGAGCGCGATCTTAGCGATATTCATTCTTCCTTTTTCTGTATGGCCGTATACCTGAAAAGCTATATATGCCAGAAGTATAATAGCAAGTATAACCCACCAGAACTTCCTGAAGAAATTTGAGATGATGATCAGCGACATTGTTATCGCCGGCATTTCCGATCCCTGTTCCTCAAATATCGCCATGAAAGTAGGCACTACCTTTACCATAAGTACCATAACGACAACTATCGCAAGCACAATTACGAACGTCGGGTATATCAGGGCGCCTCTTACTTTCCCTCTCAATTTCAACTGCTTGGTGTAATGATCACTTGCTGACTGGAAAGCCGTGTCCAGATTTCCGGATTCTTCTCCGGCGTGGATCGTCTCCAGGAATGTCACAGGAAGTATCTTCCTTCCTCTGTCTGCAAAGCTCGCCGAAAGTGACCGCCCGGCTTCTACATCGTCTCCTACCTGACCGAGAAGCTTTTTCAGAGTGTTATCCGTCATCTTGTCAGCGATGAGATGCACCGTTCTTGCGATAGGTATGCCGGCCCTCAGGATAACTGCGAACTGGCTGCACATCAGCGTAAAAGCCTTGAAATTCAAGCGGTTTCCGTTGATATCTGTCGCGAAGAACGTAGATTTTCTGTCCTCTTCTGTCTCTGGAGAAATCTGGATCACTATAGGATAATTTTCTTTGATCCTTGCGACAGCGTCCATCTGGTTGACGCCCTCGATCACTCCCGAGACCTTGTTACCATCCTTTGATAATGCTGTATATTTAAAAGTATCCACAGAAGCCCCCTTAACAGTTCTTCTTTACATAATCTTTTTCGTGCGAATATTCGACCGCGATGTCTTTTGAGATCTGTCCGGATCTCACAAGCTTTACAAGCGCCTGGTCCATCGTCTGACCTCCGATAGCAGCGCTTGTTGCGATCGCGTTCTGGATCTGCGGCGTATTACCGTTTCTGATCAGGTTCCTTACCGCATCTGTTACTATCATCAGCTCGGCAGCGAGCGCTCTTCCGCCCATTTTCTTAGGAAGGAGCTGTTGCGATATTACAGCCTGCATACATGTTGATAGCTGAAGTCTTATCTGTGTCTGCATTCCTTCCGGGAATGTCTGCACGATACGGTCTATTGAATCCGCCGCACTTCCTGTATGGAGTGTTCCGAATACCAGGTGGCCTGTCTCAGCAGCTGTGATGGCTGTCTCAATAGTCTCTTTATCACGCATCTCGCCGATAAGTATCACGTTCGGATCCTCACGGAGACTTGCCCTTAAGCCGTTCGCGAACGACATTGTGTCTTTACCGACTTCTCTCTGGTTTATCGCTGCTTTGTCCGGCTTGTACAGATACTCAACAGGATCCTCAAGCGTTACGATATGGCAGTTCTTTGTGTGGTTGATGTGGTCTATCATAGCCGCAAGCGTTGTAGATTTACCGGAACCAGTTTCACCTGTTACCAGGATGATGCCTTTATGGAGATCCGGAAGATCCATCGCCGCCGGCGGAAGACCGAGACCGTTAAGGTCAGGGATCACATCTGAAAGAAGCCTGATCGCTGATGACGGAACACCCTGCTGCTTGAAGACATGGAGACGGCAGCGGTTGCCAGCGTATGTATTCGCGGCATCAAACTCGCCTATCTTGTCAAATTCAGCATATCCCTCAGGCGTCCCTATCTGCTCCTTAGCATAAGCTATACATTCATCAACTGTAAGCGGCTCATCAGTCATGCTCTGAAGCTGGCCGTCCACCC
>CAZBFD010000070.1:0-8257 GCA_964491055.1 uncultured Eubacterium sp. | reverse complement strand
GCAAGCTCATGGGACTTCCAATGGGCATGGCGCCATGCTTCACCAACCACACGCCTATCACCATCGACGACCAGCAGATGGGAACGATGCTGACGACTATGGAAGGCGCAGGCTACTTCATGGGAGTACCACAGGGCGACGACGTGATGCTCGCATATCAGGACACCAGTTTCCAGGACGACATCACATTGAGAGCGCTCGCTCACAAGACACCTGCTCCGGCATTCATGAAATGGATGATCAAGAAGGGGCTGCTCACAGAAGATGGTAAGCCGACAGAGCTCTGCGGCGATGCGTCAGTATTTCTGTAGGAGGAAGCAATGGATAACGAAGAAATGAAGAAAATGATCGAATCAATCGTCAAAGAGACGATCGGCAAGAAGCCGGCTGATTCGAAGGCTGCCCCGGCCTGCGAGGTCGAGGACGGCGAAGTTCCTGATATCCGTGCGGTCCCTCTGAACGAGCAGTACTATCTCGACAGCGCTAAAGATGAAGAGGCGCTCAGAGAGATGAGAAAGATCACTGCTGCCAGAGTATGCATCGGAAGAGCAGGAGCAAGATGCAAGACTATACCTTATCTGAGACTTCTGGCTGACCACGCCGGAGCATTCGACGCAGTGCTGAACGACCCGTCTGAAGAGCTGATAAAAGAAAACGGCTTCTTTTGCGTTCAGAGCGCATGCAAGGATAAGGATGAATATCTTGCAAGACCAGACCTTGGCCGTCTTCTCGACGACGAGACCAAGAAAGCAATCAGAGAAAACTGCATCATGAACCCTGACGTTCAGATCATCGCATCAGAAGGCCTGTCCTCGACAGCGTTCGACGCGAACATCTCAGACGTCATGATGGCCATGATGGACGGACTCAAGGTAGAGGGATTCTCAGTAGGAACTCCTATCTACATCAAGTACTCCCGTGTACCGACGGAAGACCAGGTTACTGAAGTTACACATCCTAAAGTCACCGTCATCCTGGTAGGCGAGAGACCGGGAATGTCCACATATCAGTCGATGTCAGCATACATGACATACGAAGGACATGTAGGCATCGAGGAAGCCAAGAGAACAGTCATCTCCAACATCTACGGCGGAGGCACGCCGCCTGCAGAGGCAGGCGCTTACGTTGCCACGCTCGTAAGGAAGATGATCGAGCAGAAGGCTTCCGGAACAGATCTTGTGATCGCATAGGCAGCGGTCCTGCAGTGTAAGCAGGCTGCTGCTGCGCCAGAAGCCCGGGCCCCCACCAGGCACGGAGACAGGCGTTATAAAATGATTCTATCCGGCCGACGAAGGCCGGAAACAAGTTATATTATTTAGTGATTATAATATTAATAAGTACTATACTAGTCCCCGCGGGAGTACCGGCCACGGCGGGGACTTTTATATTGCTGAAGATTCAGTTATGGAAAATTCCATAAAACACAGTAATTTTTCCATAACTTTTAGTGCGAAACAGCCAGTCGGACAGCAAAAATTATGGAAAGATCCAGCAATTGTTATGGAATTTTCCATAACATAAAGCTGCGCAATAGTATTATGAACGTTATCTACAGGAAGGGCGCGGTTTATCAGCGGTTAAATCTTAAAATTTCTTTAATATTCTCCGCCGCTGTGATACAATACATGTACTGTTAGTATACATACAGCAGTAATACTGATCAGAAAAGATCCGGGCGGGCAGCTGCTGTGCCCGGTAGTTGCAGCTAGAAGGAGTGCTCCAGAATGAAGAAGTCAGTAAATAAATATATATATGAGGTAGTAACTATCGCAGTGATCGTCGTGCTCGCTCTGTGCCTCGCGGTGTCATGCGTGGGCAAGAAGGCGGAGCCTGAAGAGGAGCCGAAAGAAGAGGAGACTATTGAGTATAAGGCAAACAGTCCGCTCGGTGTCGCGGAAAGCTATATCGGAAAGGATGTGAAGGAGCTCATCGAGGCGGTCGGGACGCTGAAGGGCGAGCCTGTGATCGAGGCGACAAAAGACGGCGGCGGCTACCAGGGAACGTACGAGTTCGACGGCTTCACGGTCTATACCTACGCCAAGTCCGAGGACTCCGAGGCGATCGTTACGGAGGTCGTACCGGACGAGAATTCCGAAGTGTACAAGGAGAGTATCAAAACCGAGAAGGAAGACGGAGGCAAGTAGTCTTCCAGTGATCAAAATCTCGTTGGTTTAGTAAAGCAGCTGCCTGTTAACAGCTGGTATGCATGGAGATAGAAAAATGATAAAGAAAACAGCCGCATGGGTTTTGATCGTGCTCGTTGTGCTTGCATCTGTGCTTACGCTCGCATCATGTGAGAGTGAGCTTGGCGGAAGCGGACAGCAGGGCGGTAGTACTGCGCAGGAAGAAGAGTCCGGCGGGGAAAGCGCAAGCTCCGGAAACAGCGGGAGCAGTACCGGCTCCGGAAAAGAAAGCGGCAAATCCAAAAAGAGCAGCAAGAAGAAGATAAAAGAGAACGGCACGTACGACCAGAAGGATGATGTCGCCGAGTACCTTATTATATATAAGAAGCTTCCGAAGAATTACATAACCAAGAAGAAAGCGAAAAAGCTCGGATGGCAGGGCGGATCGGTCGAGAAGGTAGCACCGGGCAAGGCGATCGGCGGCGACTATTACGGGAACTACGAGAAAAAGCTTCCGAAAAAGAAAGGCCGCAAATACCGTGAATGTGACATAGACACGCTCGGCAAGGGAAAGCGCGGGCCGAAGCGCCTGATCTATTCAAACGACGGCCTGATATACTACACAGGCAATCACTACAAGTCATTCGAAAAAGTAGCCGGTTAGCAGCTGCTGAAAGAGCTCCGAAATGGGACAGGCCCCTTTCGGAACTTGGCAAAATAGTAATGACCTCCGAAAAGGGCCTGTCCCCATTCGGAGCAATTTAGGTAAGAGATATGGAAGAAAGGGAATTCATTATAGATCTTGAGGGCGCGGGCTCTGAGGATGAGATCCAGGAAAGGATAGAGGAGGCTCTTCCGCTTCCGGATTATTATGGGGAGAACCTGGACGCGCTTTATGATGTGCTGACTGAGTACGGGAATGGATGGCACATCATCCTGCTTAATACTGACGATGTGGACGATGATGTCAGGCGGTATGTTGACGACATGGTCGGGGTCTTTGAGGATGCGTCAGCGGTCGCGGACGATATGTCGGTCGAGATCGAGGATAATTCTGAGTACAGCGATGATTTTGATGAGGACGAGTAGGTGCTGAGCCGGGGCTGGCAGAAGTACCGGATCAATGCCGCGGCTTATTGTTTTTGATGGTGTGGTGCGGAGATGCAGAGTGACAGCGAGCTCTACCAGGGGTTCCTGGCGGGCCGGGATGAATATCTGGAGCAGCTGATGGCGCTGTACGGTGACGAGCTGATGTACTACATCAACGGGTACATCCACGATCTTGATGACTCTGAAGATCTGATGATCGAGGCTTTCGCGAGGATCATGCTGAAGAGGCCGAAGATCGAGGAGGGGAAGTTCAAAGCGTACCTCTTCAAGACGGGGCGCCACTTGGCCGCAAGGTTCCACTCCATATTCAGCAGGGCAGAGGTATTTAACATCGACGACCTGGAGATGGAGCCTGCAGATCCGGAGATACTGGAGGAGTCTGTAGCAGGTGAAGAGCAGAAGGAAGCTCTCCGTGAATGTATACACCGCCTGGATCATGATATGCAGGAAGCGATCTGGCTGGTGTACTTCCGCGGCATGAGCTACAGAGACGCCGCTACGGTCATGCAGGTTACCGAGAAGCGGATCGACCACCTCCTCGACAGGAGCAAAAAGAAGCTCCGCGAGGAGATGGAGAAAGAAGGATACAGCAGAGGTCCGGGCTGACCGGGCTTCTTTTTTTGCGGATAAAAAAGAATGTGTAATTTCTCTACTTTTTTGTTGACATTGCATCGGCCTTGTCATATACTTAAAAAGCGTCATTATGTAAAAATCCCAGGGCCAGGCTTAAGGCTCTGAGTTTTGATTAGTAAAAACGGAGGAACCGGCATGAGAGTTAAAGTAATCCTGGAGTGCACAGAATGCAAGCACAGAAACTACAATACTATCAAGAACAAGAAGAACGATCCTGATCGTATGGAGATGAAGAAGTATTGTCCGTTCTGCAGAAAGGCAACTGTTCACAAGGAGACCAAGTAACTGATCGCAGATGATCAGGATCTGTCCTGCCAGGGGCGGCGGACCGCCTGGGCAGGCAGTAAAAAACAAACAATTCAAAGAGGTAAGAAATGGCTAAGGAAAAGTCGACAGAAAACGAAAAGAGCGTTGTTAAAAAAGCAGCGGACACAGCCAAGAAAGCCGGAAACAAGAAGAACCAGAAAAGTGAAGGCTTTGGTGAATTCTGGCAGGGAGTAAGGCATGAGCTGAGCAAGGTCGTATGGCCTACAAGGCAGGAGCTCGTATCCTACACAGTTGTAGTTCTTGTTACATGCACTGCATTTGCTGTAATGTTCTGGCTGATGGACATGGGTATCCTGGAAGTTCTGAAGCAGCTTCTTGGTGTTACTCTTTCTTAATGTTATTCAGGAGCATATATAAATGTCGGAAACAGATATCCTGGAGAAAAGTAAAAACGAGGTTTTGATGGCAGAGCAGCCTGAGGAGCAGGAAGCAGCACCTGGCGGGCAGCCTGAGCAGGAAGAAAAGCCTGCCGAGCAGAAGCCCGAGCACAGGAACATCGCTTCACCTCTCGAGGGAGAGGGCATCAGAGGCGACGGCCAGGCCAGATGGTATGTGGTCCACACATATTCCGGACACGAGAACAAGGTTAAGGTGAACATCGAGAAGATGGTCGAGACTCGTGACATGCACGACGTCATCCTTGATATTATCGTGCCTGAAGAGGACCGCATCGAGGTCAAGAACGGACAGAAGCGCGTCAAGAAGCGCAAGATGTTCCCCGGCTATGTCATCATCAAGATGATCGTAAACAATGAGAGCTGGTATCTCGTCAGAAATACACAGGGCGTTACCGGATTCGTAGGACAGGGTTCAGACCCTATTCCATTAACGCCGGAAGAAGTTGCCCGCATGGGCATCGAGAAGACCGATATCGATCTGGATGTGGAGATCGGCGACACCGTAAGAGTGATCAGCGGACCGTTCGAGACGATGATGGGTGAGGTAACTGAGATCAATCCTGATAAGCAGGTACTCACCGTGAAGATCTCGGCATTCGGAAGAGATACACCTGTTGAGCTTGAGTTCACACAGGTAGACAAGATGCTGTAGGCGGAGGATCCGCCGCGGCGTCACGTTCCGGACGGCTGTCATCAAAATCATGATGGCCCCGGGCTCACAATTTAAGAAAGGAGGATCAGTATGGCGAAGAAGATCGAAGGCTATATCAAGCTGCAGATCCCAGCCGGAGGAGCAACACCTGCACCACCTGTAGGCCCAGCGTTAGGACAGCACGGAGTCAACATCATGGACTTCTGCAAGCAGTTCAATGCCAAGACACAGGATCAGTCAGGAATGCTCATCCCAGTTGTCATCACGGTTTATGCCGACAGATCATTCACGTTCATCACCAAGACACCGCCGGCAGCTGTTCTTATCAAGAAGGCAGCAGGACTGGACAAGGCGTCAGGCGAGCCGAACAAGAACAAAGTCGCAACGATCACAGTTGCTCAGGCAGAAGAGATCGCAAAGCTGAAGATGCCGGATCTCAATGCGGCAAACGTAGAAGCAGCGACAGAAATGATCAAGGGCACCGCGAGAAGCATGGGTGTAGTAGTAGAAGGATAAGCTTTTGTGGGAGTGCACCGGCGAAACATAAGACCATGCCGGGCGCGGGAGAACCACGAATGGAGGTAGAAAAATGGCCAAACATGGAAAGATCTACAGAAAGACTGTAGAAAGTTACGACAAGTCAGCTCTGTACGATGAGACAGAAGCAATGAAGCTTGTTATCGACACAGCAAAAGCCAAGTTCGACGAGACGATCGAAGTGCACGTAAGACTGGGCGTCGACGGAAGACACGCAGACCAGCAGGTAAGAGGTGCTATCGTGCTCCCGAACGGAACTGGTAAAGAAGTCAAGGTACTCGTATTCGCAAAGGGAGCCAAGGCTGATGAAGCTGAGGCAGCCGGAGCAGATTATGTCGGAGCAGAAGAGCTTGCGCAGAAGATCCAGAAGGAATCCTGGTTCGACTTCGACGCAGTAGTAGCTACACCGGACATGATGGGCGTTGTAGGAAGACTCGGACGTGTTCTCGGACCTAAGGGACTCATGCCTAACCCTAAGTCAGGTACAGTAACGATGGACCTCGAGAAGGCTCTGAAAGAGATCAAAGCCGGTAAAGTCGAGTACAGACTTGACAAGCAGAACATCATCCACACAGTTATCGGAAAGAAATCATTCGGTTCCGATAAGCTCCAGGAGAACTTTGATGCACTGATGGCAGCCATCATCAAGGCAAAGCCGGCAGCAGCCAAAGGTCAGTACCTGAAGAGCATCACGCTTTCATCCACGATGGGCCCTGGCGTCAAAGTCAACCCTGCACTCGTAGGATAGTAAAGGATGATAAGGACCAGAGAGCAAAGTCTCGACGGCCCGGAAAAATGAATTTGAAAACTATAACCGAAGACAGCGGGTGCGAAAGCTTAATTTCCCGCCGAGGTACGATAATAAATGTTCGGCCCCGTGTTGTCTTGCATAACGCGGGACTTCTTTTATCAAGTACCGGAAAATTCGCTGGATCCCTGGTGAGCACCGTAGTGAGGGCGTGAGTACGGAGAGCATGCAGAGAGCATGATATGTGAGCACGCTAAAGCACAGCGGCGTCACGGAGATCCCGGAAAGGAGAAGTAATGTCTGTAGAAGCTAAACAGCAAAAGCAGGCTGTGATCGATGAGATCAAAGCAAAGCTCGACGGAGCGGAAGCAGTAGTCCTGGTAGACTACATGGGAACTACAGTTGCCCAGTGCGACGCAATGAGAAAAGAGCTCCGCGAGAACGGCATCGATTACACAGTATATAAAAACACTCTCATGAAGAGAGCTATCGCAGGAACAGAGTTCGAGCCGCTCGGCGACGCCATGGAAGGACCAAGCGCCATCGCTATCAGCAAGACTGACGCGACAGCACCTGGAAGACTCCTCAAGAAGGCGATGAAGGACTACAACAAGATGTCATTCAAGGCCGGAGTCATCGAAGGTACTTTCTACGATAAGGATGGAATGGAGCAGATCGCGAGCATTCCGTCAAGAGAAGAGCTCCTCGCAAAATTCCTCGGAAGCATTCAGTCACCTCTCGGCAAGTTCGTCAGGACACTGTCTGCTATCGCGGATACAAAGGGCGAAGCTCCAGCAGAAGAAGCAGCACCGGCAGAGGCTCCAGCAGAGGAAGCAGCGCCAGCAGAAGCTGCAGCAGAATAATAAGACCGCGGCATGAAGCCGCGTGATGAAAGACTGCGGCAATCAGGCCGCAGAGATGCCCGGCTCCTGCCGGACAGCAGAAACTATAATAAAGATCCAGGAGGAAAATATAATGGATAAAGATCAGATCATTGAAGCCATAAAGGGTATGTCAGTTCTTGAGCTCAACGAGCTCGTAAAGGCATGTGAAGAGGAATTCGGTGTCAGCGCAGCAGCTCCAGTAGCAGTTGCAGCAGCAGGCGCACCAGCAGAAGAAGAGAAGTCATCATACACAGTAGTACTGTCAGAAGTCGGTGCTCAGAAGATCAAGGTCATCAAGGTCGTCAGAGAGATCACAGGACTTGGACTTAAGGAAGCTAAGGCTCTCGTAGACGAAGCTCCATCAAACGTCAAGGAAGACCTCGACAAGGACGAAGCTGAGCAGATCAAGGCTAAGCTCGAAGAAGTCGGCGCTACTATCGAATTCAAATAATGATCGCTTCGATCATAACGCCGTTGGCGCAAGGAAGCGATCATTGCGAGAATGCCAATAGTTAAGTGGCATTCTCTAATGATTGAAACTCACTCCCGGGATCACTCTGATCCCGGGAGATGCCAATGGGGACATGTACTTATTGGAGCAGATTACCTAACCTCCACTAAGTACATGTCCCTATTGGCATCTTACCAGCCATAAGGCGTTAATTATTTTACCTTTCTCATTTGCGAAATAATAATCTGAAAATTCCCAAAAAATTTATAATAATTTACTTGATTGTTTGACTGCTTTGCAGTATACTATTAAATTGCTTTAATATGCGATTGATAAATGAATAAGGAGTGATAATATGCCGAAACCAATCAAAGTTGGCAGGAAAGAACGTATG
>CAZBFD010000069.1:0-8373 GCA_964491055.1 uncultured Eubacterium sp. | reverse complement strand
TCATAGCGTCGCCGAGATGCACATAGCCGTTCGTCGCCGGCACCGGGATCCGGAAGAAGCTGGTCGCCGCCATCACGAGCGCCGCCATGAGGCCGGTAAGTACGAGCTCGTATACCTGACTCCTGGTGTTCAGTTCTTTATTTCTCTCCGTGTACATACTTCCATCCATTTGAATACCCTTTCCTATCTCAGCTGGTCACTGTATACGTTGACCAAGTTATCTACATGTACTATAATACATGCGGAGTGTAATCGTTAAAATATGCAATTTATGAATTTTTTAAGATAACAGTTTAGACTATCTGCTGATATGAAACCGATATTTATTGATTTTGATAACAATTCTCATGAATCTCTGTATGTACAGTTATATAACTATCTTAAGCATGGGATAGTGAGCGGTGAGATCGGGTCAGGAGAGCGGCTTCCTTCTCTGCGTGAACTCGCGAGGCAGCTCGGCGTGAGCATCACAACATGCTCAAGGGCATATGACCAGTTACTGGTTGAGGGATATATAGAAGCAAAGCCACAATCCGGCTACTATGTAAATGACCTTGAACCCGGTATGCGCAGTCAGACAGCAGCTGATCTTACAGCTGCTGATACTGCATCAGAAGCACCTTCATCTCAGGCGGAAACAGACCGGCTGTATTCTGAAGCGGGCAGATCAGAAAAGACGGATGATGTGGCATCCGGCTTCTCAGACAGCCTGGCTGCAGCAGCTCTGGCCGGGATCACATATTACTGTGATACAGAATGCTTTGATTTCCGGAAGTGGCGTAAATGTGCTGCAGAGGTGATGACAGACCGCGTCGAAGAGCTTTTGCTTCCCGCCGACCCACAGGGAGAATACGCACTAAGGCAGGAGATATACCGCTATCTCTACACTTCACGCGGCGTTACCGCCCGTCCTGAGCAGATCGTGATAAGCGCAGGTGTGCAGCAGCTTACAAATCACCTCGCGAGGATCCTGTCATACATGAAGATCAATCTGGTCAATGTGGAAGATCCGGGCTACAAGCCGGTCAGGCACATCTTCCGCGACAGAGGATTCACTATAAACAAGATACCTGTAGGTCCCGACGGGATCGAGATAGAAAAGCTTCCTGTAAACCTGGCTTCCGCCGTATACGTCAGTCCATCCAACCAGTTCCCGACGGGATCGGTAATGCCTGCGGCAAGAAGATACAGCCTGCTCAGATGGGCTGATGAGAACGGCTCGATAATAATCGAGGATGACTACGACAGTGAGCTCAGATATTTCGGGGATCCGGTACCCGCGCTGAAGAGCCTGGACGATCACGGCTGCACAGTATACCTAGGCTCATTCTCATCCACTTTGTTCCCTGCGATCAGGATAAGCTACATGGTACTTCCAGACAGGCTTGCAGGATTTTTTAACGCGCACAAGAACGATTACGACCAGACCTGTTCAAAGATCGAGCAGCTTACGCTCGCCTCTTTTATGGGGCGCGGTTTTTATCAGCAGGGTATCAGAAAGGTCAGAAAGCTATATGCCAGAAAACTGGCTCTTGTGATAAAGTCGTTCAGAGAATACGGCGGAGATCTTGCTGCGGCGGAAAACACAGGATCGGGCATCAGTGTCAGGCTGAACGTGAAGACAGATAAAACAGCAGCTGAGCTGTGTAAGGAGGCCGGTTCTGTCAAGCTGCACATGATACCGTTCAAAGACGGATCAGCGCCTGCAGCATCAAAACGGCTGATCTTCTATTATGACCAGATACCGAAGGATGCCATAGAGCCAGCGATCCAGGAGCTATGCGCCACATGGGCAAAATAAAAGCAGGCTGATGCCTGCTGTCTCACCGTATCACCGTGTTTAAACATATCTGCTCTAGAGGTCGTCGTAGTATGGCCTTGTCGCGCTCACGATCTCGTTCCCGAATGAGCCGAGAAGGTCGAGCCCTGTTCTTCTTCCGGCCATGACTGCTTCCCAGACATTTCCTGCATCGCCTTTAAACGATATCATGACTTCGTTTGAGAAATGGGTGGTTCCATGATGCGGGCTCATTTCCCAGATGAGATCTACAGGCGACGCTTTCAGCGCGTTATCTGCCATAACGAGGCCGATCCCGGCAGGCGATCCTGTCATGAATCCATATGCTTTCCCGCGCTCTGCCTGGACAGCTTTCTCCAGGACTTTTCCGGCGCTCGCGCTGTAGCAGAATTCAAGATGTCCGGAGTCGCTCATATACACTTCGCCGACATACTTGTCGGTCAGCCTGAGCGCGATCTGCACTGCGTTCCTGCAGTCTTCCACACTGTCCGCGCCTACTACCACATAGCATCCGTGGCCGCCCCATGTCTTGGCGTCCAGCGGAAGCTCCACTGTAACGACTTCAGTGTTAGTCATCTTGACAGCGTCATCCATCGCAAGGAACTGCCCTGCCGCGCCGCATCTTGCAGTCAGGATCCCCAGCGCACGATAAGACTTGTCCACGTGCATATTCTCCAGAAGTGTGTTATCCACTCCGGCGATCACCATGCCTATCGTGTCCAGCGCCGCTGTTCCTATGAATTCTTTGCAGTTGCTCTTATCAGCCATATCCTGTCTTGCCCGAATCTGCTTTACGCCCAAAGATGCCTGTATATTGTTATTATATCCCATAACTCCATATAAGTGAACCACATTTTCCCTTTATTATCGTGGTATAATCTGAGTAGTAGATCGTTCTACGCAGAGGTGAATGATATGAAATCACAAAGCAGCGGCGCCAGGCCGTACGACTGGCGTAAAGATTTTGATGAAGAGACGCTCAGGCAGGGGCACTTACTCCTGGACAGCGGAAAGCTCGAGGAATATGCCGACGGGCCGACTTACTGTGTGGCTAAATTCCGTTACGGCAAGAAGAAGGACGACTATGACAAGGCGCTCATCCAGGGCCTGAATCAGGGACGGCCGTCGATGAGGTGCACGTGCGCCGACGCTGTAAGCGGAAAGCGCTGCCAGCATATGGCAGCCGCGATGATCAGATGGGGCGACGAGAACGGTGGAGCAAAAAAGCCTCGTGAGTACTCGCGCCCGTTCAGGAACGCCGATGGCGAGACGCCTACGTTCTTTGACATGGAGGAAATGACCAAAGATCTGCTCTTCTACGACGACATCGTGGACAAGGCAAGGCTCAGCCTGGCAGACGGAAGGCTCGAGATGGGCAAAGTCCAGGCCGACGTGACAGACGGCGAAGACATGCAGGGATCGTGCGAAGGGACTTTTACGACTGAGTTCACTTCGGGCACGGTATCTGCAAGATTCAGACGCGACAGGTTCGACCGCATCGACTGTGATCTCTGCAATCTCCATTACGTGAACAGCCCCGATGAGAAATACCTCAGCAGGATGATGTGCGAGCACGCGACCTGTCTCCTGCTTGCGCTTGACAAAGAACTCAAGAAGAATGATCCAGGCGACGAGACCGATTGGGCGGCCGCAAGATTCCTGAGAAGGTACGGCGAACTCAACCAGTACTATGACCTCGAAGGCACACTCGATCCTGAAAGCTGTTCTGTAGAGCCGAAGATCGAACGCACTGCCGACGGACATGTGGACCTCACCTTCAGTATCGGTAAAGACAAGCTGTTCGTCGTCAAGAATCTCACCGCCCTTGTCGATGCAGTGCAGTCCGGCGAGGAATACCAGCTCGGAAGGAATGACCGCATAGTATTCACCGTGAGCACCTTCTCCGGGCGCAATGAGAGATATTACCGGCTCATCGAAAAGGAAGTCCTGAACGCCAGGTCGATGAATGACCGTCTCCAGTCGAGATCAAAATATCCGATCCCTGACCTCACCGCGAAGAAGGAGATCCCACTTGAGGGCGAAGCTCTCGAGGCATTCTACGACATTGCATCAGGACTGTCTGTAGAATACAGCGATAAATACAAAGGCAATGCCACGAAGCCAGCCGCACAGGCTGCGGGAAAGCGCAGCAAAAGCACACTGTCCCGTCTCGACGCGGATGAGATCAGCGCTGCCGTACGCGAGGCACGCGAAGAAGACACAGAAGACACTGGCTCCACCCGCGAGGGTAAGAGCCGTAAAGAACATATTACTATAGGCGGCGGGATCCCTGAATTCCATATAACCGTCCGTAAGATGCACAAAGCTCCTGTACGAAGCACCGGCAGGATGGAGCAGAGAACAGCTGAAGGCACTGCGCCTTTCCACGGGATCACTGTCATATTCGATTCCCCTGTCATTCTGTCAGGGACAAAGTCGCACTATTTCCTGACCGATGAGACGCTCACCAGACTGGAAGACAGCACTTACCGTGTGATCGCTCCATTCTACGAGGCAGGCATGACAGCTGCAGGATCAGGCGGAAATGCAAGCTCCGGGAACGGAAGCAAAGACAATGGCTCAGCCACAGCAAAAGGCCCCGGCGCTTATGGCCACTCAGAATTTGCGATCGGCGTGAATAATATTTCAGAATTCTACTACCGCATAATGCCTGAGCTCATGAGGAACCCGTTCATCTCAGTTACTGAGGAAGATGAGGACGAGATAAACAACAATCTTCCACCCGAAGCCAGATTCGATTTTTACCTGGATACTGATAAGGATGAACTCTTCTGCAGACCATTCGTCACGTACGGCGACACTTCTTTTGACCTCACATCAGGCGAACCGGCCGTCCTTCCGCATGGAAAAGGCGCCGGCCTGGACGCAGAGGAAAACGGAAAGAAAGAAGATGCAGGAAAGAAGTCAGAACGTAAAAAGCAGAAAGAACAGGAAGCCGCGGAAAGAGAAAAGCATAAAGACGACCTGAGAGGTGCAGACCTTCCTGACTCAGAGTCCGGACAGGATACAGATGCCGCCTCCGTTCGATCCGGGTCAGGTCCGGCATCGGCTGCATCGCGCGATCTTTCTAAAGATATGATCATAAACGCGCGGAGGACGATGCATGACAAGCATCAGGAAGGAAGAGTCCGCGACGTGGTCAAGGGATTCTTCCCAGAGTTGGACCTGCCGAACGGGAAGTACGCGCAGGACAAGACTGACGACAATGTATATGAGATCCTGAATGACGGCGTGAACACGCTGCTAAACTTCGGCAACGTCCACGCAACTGAAAAGTTCGAGAAACTTAAGCTGAGGCCGTGCCCGACTATAAGCGTCGGCGTGAAGATGAGCTCCAACCTGCTCGACCTTCAGGTCCATCCACAGGAGCTGACGCCGAAAGAGCTTCTTGAGCTACTTGAAAGCTACAGGAAAAAGAAGAAATACCACCTCCTCAACAACGGCACTTTTATCAGTCTGGAACACCAGGACACACTCAGGTTCGTGGACGAGCTTTTCCAGAAGCTCGATGTGCCGCTTAAAGATTTTGTTGAGGGAAAGATGCACCTTCCGGTGTACAGGGCGTACTACCTGAACCACATGCTCGAGGAGCATGAGGACGTCGCGGCCGACCGTGACCACGGCTTCAGGCAGCTTCTCGCGGACTTTGACTCGATCGCTGACTCCGAATACGACGTGCCGGAATCACTGAAAGACATACTCAGGCCGTACCAGCAATACGCCTATAAATGGATGCGCACGCTGTCAGCTGCACGCTTCGGCGGAATACTCGCAGACGACATGGGCCTCGGCAAGACGCTTGAGACGATATCCGTGCTCCTCGCAGAGAAAGAACGCGGCGAGCTCGGCACAGCCCTCATCGTCTGCCCGGCATCGCTAGTCTTCAACTGGCAGATGGAGTTCGACAAGTGGGCGCCGCAGATAAAGACCGTCTGCGTCGTCGGCACTCCGGACGAGCGTGAGATGATCGTGAACTCGTACCGGAAATACGACGTGCTTATCACATCATACGACCTGCTCCGCCGCGACATCGACAACTATGAGGAGAAGGAATTCTCGTACCAGATCGTCGACGAAGCACAATACATCAAAAACCCGGGCGCAGCGATCAGCAAATCCGTGAAGGTCGTCTCCAGCAAAGTCCGCTTTGCACTGACCGGTACCCCGATCGAAAACAGGCTGTCAGAGCTCTGGAGCATCTTCGACTACCTGATGCCGGGCTTCCTTTATACATATAACGCGTTCAAGGAGAAGTTCGAGAACCCGATAACGCGCGGGCACGACGAAGAAGTGACCAGACAGCTCAAGAAAATGGTCTCGCCGTTCATCCTGCGCCGTCTGAAGGAAGACGTCCTGTCAGACCTTCCGGAAAAGAACGAGGAGATCCAGTACGCGATATTCGAGAAACTCCAGCGTGAGCTCTATGAGGGCGAAGTCGTCCAGATCCGCAACCTCGTGAACAACATGGGAACGTCTGGCGGCGAGAAGCTGGAGGTCCTGGCCGAGCTCACGAGGCTCCGCCAGATATGCTGTGACCCGGCGCTCGTCTCCGATCACTGGGACGGCGGCTCAGCGAAGCGCGAGGCAGCGATCGAGCTGATCAAAACCGCTATCGACGGCGAGCATAAAGTGCTCTTCTTCTCGCAGTTCACTTCAATGCTGGCGCTGCTCGAAAAAGACCTTCAGAAGGAAGGGATCCCGTATTACAAGATCATCGGCGACACGCCGAAGGAAGAACGACTCCAGCTCGTCCGACACTTTAACGACGACGACACGCCGCTGTTCCTGATATCGCTGAAAGCCGGCGGTACCGGCCTCAACCTGACCGGCGCCGATGTCGTCATCCACTACGATCCGTGGTGGAACTTCGCCGCGCAGAACCAGGCGACCGACCGGGCACACAGGATAGGTCAGACAAGGCCTGTTGCGGTGTATAAGCTGATCGCCGCGGCTACGATAGAAGAAAAGATAATAAAAATGCAGGCCGCGAAGAAAGACCTTGCCGACGCTATCCTGTCCGGCACGTCTGATTCGCTCGCCAGCCTGACCAAGGAAGAACTGCTTAACTTACTGGGATAACGACATGCTGCAGGCAGATACAGGTACTGCCAGGAGCAGATTACCTAACCTCCACTCAGTACATGTCTCTGTCTGGAGCGGATATGATCTCAGCAGCTTTCGCTTATGGTGCTACATGTTATAATGGGGCTAAAGATTACATAAAGGAGACTATCTCATGACTGTAAAAGAAAGAATAAATGCGCTGCGCGCACTGATGAAGAGAGATGGCATCGATGCTTATCTGGTGCCGTCGGATGACGACCATGCGTCGGAGTATGTTAATGACCATTTCAAATGCAGGGAGTGGATCACCGGATTCACGGGGTCTGCCGGGACGGCTTTGATCACTGCGGACGACGCCTGGCTCTGGACGGACGGAAGGTACTTTCTCCAGGCGGAGGAACAGCTCCGCGGCACGGGTGTCGGCCTGATGAAGATGAATGAGCCGGGAGTCCCGACGATCAAAGAGAAGATCTGTGAGCTCGCAGAGGCGGCGGCCTGTGCAGCTGATCCGGCCAGTTCTGATGCCGCATCAAAATCTTCAAGCTCATTCACGCTGGGCTTCGACGGCAGTACTATGTCCGCAAGGGATGGCGAGGCGCTCGAAAAAGAATGCCCTGTCAGGATCTCATACAAAAAAGACCTGATCGGTGAGATCTGGGAAGACCGGCCTGAGCTTAATGCGTCAGAGATCTGGGAATTCCCTATCACATCCTGCGGCAGATCTTTTGAAGAAAAGATCGAGGCCGTCAGGTCTGAAATGAACAGAAACAGCGCTGACGTCCTTTTAGTCAGCGATCTGATGGAGGTCGCGTGGCTCTTCAACCTGAGGGCTGACGACATCCTGAACACACCGGTCTTCTACTCCTACGCGATAGTTACCGGAAACAAATGCTGCCTCTTCACACTTCCTGGCGCAGTATCAGAAAAGCTGGAAAAGAATCTGGAATCACGCGGCGTCACAGTTATGGATTATCATGATACATTCGGCACGCTGCAGTTCCTCACCGAAAACTGCGAAACGCTCTGGGCGGATAAATCAAAGACTTCTTATCTGCTCGCAAAAGGGACTGATGACATAATTGACAAGCCGACCCCTATCGAGATGATGAAAGCTGTCAAGAATGAGACCGAGATCGCATCCACCGAGCATGCTCATCTGAAAGACGGCGTCGCAGTGACAAAGTTCATCTACTGGCTCAAGCAGGAGATGAAGAAAGGAGCTGATGTAACTGAGCTCTCAGCCTGTGATAAGCTGGAGAGCCTCCGCCGCGCGCAGGATGGATGCTTTGATCTGAGCTTCCCGACGATCGCAGGCTACATGTCGAACGGAGCGATCATCCACTACGAACCGACCCCGGAAAGCGACACCGAGATAAAGCCTGACGGGATACTGCTCTTGGACAGCGGCGGACAGTATTACGACGGAACGACCGATATCACAAGAACGATCGCCGTCGGACCGTTAAGCGAAAAAATACGCAAGTGCTATA
>CAZBFD010000068.1:0-8541 GCA_964491055.1 uncultured Eubacterium sp. | reverse complement strand
CATTTCGACAAATCACCATTTTTCAAGCTAATGACATCCGCACAAATCACCATTTATCGAAAAACAAACATCCCTGCAAATCACAATTTGTCAGGCTGCTTAATAGATCCGCAAATCAGATCCCCGGAACGAACACGATTTTGATCGCGTATATAAGGAACAGCGCGGATGAGATCCACATCATCGGCTTGACATCTTTCGCCTTGCCGGTCAGCACCTTCAGGATGACCCATGATAGGAAGCCGAACATGAGACCGTTCTCGACCGAGTATGTAAACGGCATCATCACGATCGTGAGGAACGCCGCGACCGAATCGGCAATGTCTTTTCCGAATGGGATGTTCTTTGCTTCTTCCATCATCATGAGGCCTACCCAGACGAGGGCCGGGGTCGTCGCGAACATCGGGATCGCGAGGAATATCGGCGAGAAGAACAGTGCCGCGATGAAGAGGAGGCCGGTCGTGACTGAAGTGAGGCCGGTCCTGCCGCCGCTTGCGACTCCTGTACTTGATTCAATGAAGCCTGTGACTGTCGACGTTCCTACGCATGCTCCGAAGACGGTCCCGATGGAGTCGGTAAGGAATGCTTTCTTCGCGTCGATGAAGTCGCCGTTCTCGTCGACGAGGTTCGCCTTAGGCGCGATCCCGATCAAAGCCCCGACTGTGTCGAACAGGTCGATCAGGAGCAGGGTGAAGGCAATAGTCGTGAATGTCACGATATGGTCGAGCGCCCATCCGAAGTTAAAATCAAAAACATGCTTGTCGACAGGGATGAAGCTCCCGGTAAATACAGGATAAAGCGAATACACACCATTCTCCGGATCGACCTGGTACCAGCCCGCGGCCTGCGCGAGCATGCCAAGGATCCATGTCGCGAGGATACCGAGCAGGATGTGGCCGCGCACATGGAAGTGCGCGAGCAGCGCGATTATTATAACGCCTGCCATCGCGAGCACGACCTGAGGTGAGCCGAGGTTGCCGAGTGTTACGAGCGTGGAAGGAGCAGCCTGCATGATCCCGGCGTTCACCATTCCGCAGATCGTGATGAATAGGCCGACGCCGACGATGATCGCTGATCTGAGGACCTGCGGCACACTGTTTACGAACTGCTCGCGGAACTTAGTGAGTGATATAAGAACGAAGATGATACCTTCGCAGAAGACGGCGGTAAGTGCGACTGTCCACGGACTTTGTACGCCCTGTGCAGCGAGCCCGCCGCATATGGTATACGCGAAATAGGCGTTCAGACCCATCCCTGTACACAAAGCTATCGGGTAGTTCGCGTAGAGTCCCATCAGCAGAGTGGTGAAAGCACCCGCGATAGCCGTCGCTGTGAAAACAGAAGCTTTGTCCATGCCGCCCGCTTCAAGGAGAGCCGGGTTAACGGCTAGGATATAAACCATCGACAGGAACGTCGTGATTCCTGCGATGACTTCCGTGCGGACGTCAGTGTGCCGCTCAGTTAATTTGAAATACTTGTCCATTTCGAATCCTTTCATTCATGTATAGAAAAAGCCACACAAATGATTTGGTGGCTTTCAGACTACTCAAATTGCTGTTAATTCTTTGCTGTTGTCAGACTATACTTGCCTGTAAACTATTCGGATTACTGCCCATCACTCCAGTTAAACAACTTGCGCAGGAACCCGCCAAGTCCGTCGGATTCCTTTTTCTTTGGCGCAGGTGCCGGCGCTGGTTCTTCCTTTGGTGCAGTTGCCGGCTCTTCTGGCGCAGTTTCTGGCTCTGGAGCTGGTTCTTCTGCCGGCTCATCGGCAGGTGCCGGTTCTGGCTCTGCTGGTGCAGGTGCCGGCTCAGCAGGTGCTTCTTCCGCTTCCGCCTGCTTTGCCTCTTCTACTTCTGCCTGCTTGGCTGCTTCTGCCTCAGCCTGCTTGGCTGCTTCTGCTTCTGCCGCCGCTTTGGCATCTGCTCTTGCCTTTTTGGCTTTGACCAGATCTTCGTACCAGACGAGGTTTCCGGAGTAGCCATCTTTATCTGCCTTGAGGATCGCCACAGATCCCATTGTACCGTCGAGAGGCTTGGTCAGGCTGCCGGGGTTTATGACAAGGTAGCCGTTTTCTTCGCCGTATGTCGCGATGTGTGAGTGACCATAGCAGATGCAGTTGCATCCCTGGTCCTCGGCAAGCTCGTACAGATGATCATGAGTATTGTTGATGTCCTCTACGTGTCCGTGAGTTGCAACGATGCTTCCGGCGTCAGTGTCTATGATATCAAAATCCGGATCCCACACATCGTCGCAGTTTCCGTAAACAGTAATGACAGGAAGGCCGAGCTCATTTCCAAGCTCAAAGCCGTCCTTCTTGTAATCTCCACAGTGGATCAGGTAGTCAAACTTGTCTACGTGAGGAATTCCTTCCGGCGTATCCCTAGTTATCGCGTCGTACATCTCTATAACGCGGCTGAGATCTCCGTGAGTGTCTCCGGTGATGAAAATATTCATATAACTTGCCTCCTTGTTTTTAGACGAGGACGCCCCGTCTGCTTTCAAGCAGTGCTGACGCTGTCAGTACCTGTCACATTACTGAGTATAGCACTACAGGCGGGTGAATTAAACACAAATGTTATTTTTCTGACTACGGTGTGAGCGTTTTGTGCATAAGGATGGCATAAAAGGGGGATTTTGTGGTAATATAATCATAGATAAGTAGGCTTTGATGGTAAACGAGATGGGTTTTGACCGGATACCGGCAGGACCATGAGATCGTATTGGATAGAAGGGCTGTAAGATGGGTGAGAAACTAAAAGAGAAAGTCAGCAGAAGATACCTGCTTCTCGGGATCACGATATTCCTGGCCGGAGCGGCGCTGATCGTCCTGTACATGGCGATGAGCAAGTACCAGTCGTTTGCGAACCTGATGAGCAAGGGGCTCATGATCATTTCGCCGTTCATTTACGGGATCGTGCTCGCGTACCTTCTAGATCCGCTGTATGAGCTCATAAGGAGGCCGCTCCATAAGCTGCTCGAAAGTAAGCTCACAGGGAAGCAGCACCCGCGGATGATATCCGTTATTTCCGGCGGCATCGCGGTCGCGATAACGATGCTCGTCTTCATCACGTTTCTGATCGGGTTCGGGTTCCTCGTGATCCCTCAGATTTTTGACAGCTTGTCATCTCTTGTAGTGACAATCCCTGCGAGGGTGCAGGAGATAATCGATTTCATTGAGAAAGCGGACGCGAACAGCCAGGGCGTACTCATGAGATCCCTGATCGACTGGCTGAAGAATTCCACAGATAATATCACATCATGGATCAGCAATACGCTGCTCCCGATGGTCGGCGGCTACATGACGCAGATCTACCAGGGCGTCTGGAGCACGGTAAAGACGGTGCTCAACATCGCTATCGGGCTCATCACGAGCGTATACCTGATGACGGAGAGAGATCACTTCAAGGCTTCGATCATCAAGATCGTGAGGGCGCTCCTTCCGGATGATAAGGCTGACAGCGTCCTGGACTTCCTGAGATTCTCGAACAAAGCCTTCGGCGGCTTCATCAGCGGTAAGATCATAGATTCTATCATTGTGGGATTCTTATGCTTTGCCATACTCAGCTTCCTGAAGATACCTTATGCCGTACTCGTTTCCGTGATTGTTGGCATCACGAACGTCATCCCGTTCTTCGGTCCGTTCATCGGTGCTATCCCGGGAGCGCTCATCATCGGCGCGGCCGATCCTGTGAAGATGCTCATCTTCCTTGTCGTCATTCTTGCGCTCCAGCAGTTTGACGGATACGTGCTCGGCCCGAAGATCCTCGGCGACTCGACAGGGCTGTCAAGCTTCTGGGTAATGTTCGCGATCATTATCGGAGGCGGGATGTTCGGCTTCCTCGGCATGGTGTTTGCGGTGCCGACGTTTGCGGTGATAATGTACCTGTTCAATAAGCATGTCAACGCAAAGCTTGAGGAGAAGGGGCTCCCTACAGATACTGCGGCATATGAGAAAATCAGTGATAAGAAGACTTTGATAGAAGAATTCGGCGACAAGGCGGGGGCGGCAGTGGAGTCACTTGACGATACTGCAGACGTGGTCGTCAAAACCGTCGGCGACACAGTTGACACAGTCGGAAGGACTGCAGGCGATGCGGCAGGATCAGTGAAAGGTGCAGCTATGGAAGCAGCAGGAACAGTAACTGAGATAATTGGTATAGATATTAAGAACCAGGATAGTAACGGGCAGTAGGAAGCAATATGAAAAGAATAGAAAATGCTGACATGAGTGAATACACGTCGTTCAAATGCGGCGGGAAGGCGGATCTGCTCCTCATTCCGGATACGGCGGAAGAGCTCAGGGAAGCGCTTAAGGAAGCGGGAAGCGCGCTCATGATCGGAAACGGTTCTGATACGCTTGTAAGGGACGGCGGATACAGAGGAACTATAATCAAGCTTGGTGAAGGGTTCAGTGAGATAACGATCGACGGTGAAAGAGTTACGGCAGGTTCTGCCGCGCTTCTGTCACAGGTCGCAAAAGAAGCTGCTGCCGCAGCTCTTTCAGGGCTTGAGCCGGTGAGCGGAATACCCGGCAGCATCGGAGGCGCGGTGTTCATGAACGCCGGCGCTTACGGCGGCGAGATGAAAGATGTTCTTGAAAGCGTTAAAGCACTTTCGAAAGAGACAGTGGAAATAGTTGAGATACCGGCTGAAGAGCTGGACCTTTCCTACAGGCACAGTGTCTTTACCGACACCGGCGACATCATCATATCCGCTGTTATGAAGCTTACGCCAGATGATAAAGACGAGATAGACGCCAGGATGAAGGACTACACGGAAAGGCGCAACGACAAGCAGCCGCTCCAGTACCCGAGCGCAGGGAGCTTCTTCAAAAGGCCGGAAGGGTACTTCGCGGGGAAGCTCATACAAGACGCAGGCCTTAAAGGCCTTACAGTAGGCGGCGCACAGGTATCAGAAAAACATTCCGGCTTCATCATCAACACCGGCGGCGCGACAGCAACGGACATTATCCAGCTGATGCACCTCGTGCAGAATACAGTCTACGACAAGTACGGCGTCATGCTCGAGCCTGAAGTAAGGATAGTAGGAGAAGAATAGAATGGGATATAGTATCGAGGAATTAGTGAACGGATACCGGATGGTGTTCGATTATCATACGCATACGACATATTCTCACGGGTTCATCACGCCGCATGGAAAGGGCACGGTAGAAGAGAATGTGCAGGCTGCGATAGAGCGAGGCCTTGAGGAAGTCGCGATCTCGGATCACGGTCCGGGGCATATTTTCTATGGGATCAAAAGGAATAAGTTTGACAGTCTCAGGCATGACATAGAAGAATCACAGAAGAAGCATCCGGAGATAAAGATCTGGATGAGCTGTGAAACGAATCTCTGTGAGACGGAAAACCATCTGGATGTGAGCCCTGAAGAGGCGAAGAAATTCGACTTTCTTATCGGTGGATATCATTATGGGGTGCTGAACTGCCATGCGGCAGAGAACTGGATCCTTGCGAAGAAGCACTATCAGGATGGCGGGAATAACGGTCTTCCACTTGAGACGTCTGCTAAATATGAGAAGCAGCGTGAGATAAACACGGAAATGTACATCAAGGCGCTCCATGAAAACGATCTAAGGATCCTCACACATCCTGGCGACAAGGGGCCGGTCGATATACACGAAGTAGCAAAAGCCTGTGCTGAGACCGATACATGGATGGAGATAAACACATGGCACATGCATCTTACTGTTGAAGAGATCATGATAGCCATGCAGGAGGACGTGAAGTTCGTCATCTCCAGTGATGCACACACTCCGAACAGAGTGGGAAGCTACCTGAAAGGGCTGGAGAGGGCTCTTAAGGCAGGGGTCGATCCAGAGCGTATAGTGAACATAGCACGTAAATAGGCAAGAGAGGTACAGCTGATGACGGATGAAAACAGGACTGAGGCCGTGATCGTAACGGGGCTTTCCGGTGCGGGAAAGACGCAGGCGGCGGACTGGTTTGAGGATCACGGGTACTATGTTATTGATAACATGCCTCCGTCGATGATCGGGAATTTCCTGGAGCTTGAGGCTTTTGAGAACAGGAGCATCCAGAAGGTGGCTTTTGTCGTTGATGTGAGGAGCCATGATTTCCTGGAGGGCCTGGAGGATGCGCTGAAGAAGCTTGAGGAGAGTCCGACGATCGATTCCAGCGTGCTGTTCATCGAGGCGTCAGATGATACACTGGTCAAGCGGTATAATGAGACGAGACGTACGCACCCGCTTAACAAAAACGGCGGCGTGACCACGCGCGAGGTCGTCCAGAAGGAACGTGAGCTTCTTGATCCGTTCCGCAGGAAAGCTGATCATATCATAGACACCACGCATACGAAGCAGGCTGATATGTATGCTGAAATGAGCAGGATATATGAAGGCCTCGATACTGAGAAGCATTTTTCTTTCAATATCATGTCGTTCGGATACAAGTTCGGCATCCCGCAGGGTGTCGACATGGTATTCGACATGAGATTCATACCGAATCCATTTTACATCCCGAGCTTAAAGAAGCTGACCGGCCATAACAAGAAGGTCGCACAGTATGTGCTTAAGCAGGATGTGACGCAGGAATTCCTTGCTGAGGTGGACGGCATGATGAAGACTCTCGTGCCGCATTATATCAAAGAGGGGAAGTACAGCCTGAGCATCGCGATCGGGTGCACCGGAGGGCAGCACAGGTCTGTCGCTGTGGCAAATGAGCTCGGAAGGATGTTTGAAGAGGAAGGATACCACGTAAGCGTGGAACACAGGGAACACTGATAAGCTGATCCGCCGCCGGCCTTAAGAGCCGGCGGTGACTTTGATCCGGAGGGATGTATTTTGTCGTTTTCTACTGAGACAAAAAATGAGCTTGCACGGCAGATACCTGAGAAGAAGTGCTGCCAGCTCGCAGAGATAGCGGGATTCCTGAGAGTATCAGGGAGCCTCAGGCTTGCGGGCGGCGGAAAGTTCAGGATCGTATGCCCGACAGATAATGCCGCGATCGCGCGTCATTACAAAAAGCTCATAAAGTCATACTTCAGAGTCGACCCCGGGATAGAGATAGAAGAGGGTGGCGCTTTGAGGAAAGGCCACATCTACTACCTTACGATCGACCATGATATGAAGAGCGAATCCATACTCCGCGAGACAGGGATCTTGCTCGTAAAAGAGGGGTCGAACTACATCTCGGACGGAATATACCAGGATATAGTAAAGAAAAAGTGCGACAGGAAGTCGTATCTCCGCGGCGCGTTCATGGCATGCGGGTCGGTGACAGACCCGGCGAAAGAGTATCACCTTGATTTCACGGTCGAGCATGAGCAGCTCGCGGCGGACATCAGGAAGCTTATCGGGACGTTCGACGACCTGGAGGGAAAGATAACCCGGAGAAAAGAAAAGTACGTAGTATATATGAAGCGCTCGGAATATATCAGCGACATGCTTGCCCTCATCGGGGCGGACCAGGCAGTACTGGCCCTGGAGAACACCAGGATAGAGAAAGAAGTCGTGAACAGGACCGTACGCCTCACGAACTGCGACAGCGCGAATGCGGACAGGACGATAAACGCGGCGGAGAAGCAGATCGCAGCGATACAGAAGCTGAAAGAAGCCGGGATGCTCGACGCACTTTCAGAAAAGCTGGCAGAGGTCGCTGAGATCAGGCTGGAACACCCGGAAGCAAGCCTTACAGAGCTCGGGGAGATGATGGATCCGCCTCTTAAGAAAGCGGGTATAAACAGCAGGCTTCAGCGGATAGTTGAAGCCGCACGGAACGTATAATGACTTTGATCTGGCAGCACCATTCACGGTGCTGCTATTTTTGTGAGTAAACACGTGCATCATTAGTAGCATTTCTCTATAGAATCGCATATAGTTACCAAAAAACAGTATCTGTTATAGCTTTGTTGGTAGCAGTTCTCTATAGAATGAAATAATGTCTGCAGAAATATGACCAATAGTCATAAGCTGACAAATTATGTTGATTAGCGGTCTAAAAAGAGTTATAATATCAACAAATCGATTTTTTTCAGGAGCAGGTCCTGAGCATAGTGAGCAGGCTGCATTCCTGAAGGAGCACATAGTTTTTGGGAGCATGTCAAATGGTAGAAGAAACCGTTAAGGTGATAAGGGAAATAGAGGATAAGGCCGGCGAGATAATCGACAAGGCTGAGGAGTCCGGCAAGGACCTGATCAGCAAGGCCGAGAATGACGCCGAGACCCTCAAGGCCAAGGCGCTTTCTGATGCGAATGACGATGCGGACGATCTGAAGAAGGCCGCGGAAGCGCGCGGCGTCAAGGCCAGGGAGATCGCGGAGAAGCAGATCGATCATGAGATCCAGGAGCTCGCCGAGAAGGCGGACGCCCGGAAAGAGAGAGCGGTCAGCGCAGTTATACACGAGCTCTTTGACTGATAGCGAAAAGGACGATCTATGGCAGTTTTGAAGATGCGGCGGATAAGCATCACCGCATTAAAGAAAGACAGAAAAGCGATCCTTGAGAAGCTTCAGGCGCTCGGCATCATGGAGATGCATCAGATAGAGCCGGAAGGCTTTGAC
>CAZBFD010000067.1:0-8588 GCA_964491055.1 uncultured Eubacterium sp. | reverse complement strand
CAGGCGGGACCTGACATGGGCGGCCAGGCGGGCTCGCAGCCAGGAGCTGACAGCAGCGATCAGGACGACAATGTAGTCGACGCAGACTACAAAGTAGTAGACGACGACAAATAAGCTTTGCCTCGATTGAAGCAGCTTCGCTGCAAGGAAGCGAAGCGAACGTTGCGAAATCGCAGACAAGCAGCGATTTCTAAGAAAGTGAGTATTCGCTTTAAGTAAAAATTGATGCATCGGGGCTGGAAAGCCCCGGTGCGTCTTGAACTATTATATCAGGTGACAAACTATGGCAGACAAAAGGGATTATTATGAGGTGCTCGGTCTCCAGAAAGGCGCCAGTGAGGAAGAGATAAAGAAGGCTTTCAGGAAGATGGCCCTCAAGTATCATCCTGACAGGAACAAAGGAGATAAGAACGCCGAAGAAAAATTCAAAGAGATCAACGAGGCTTACAGCGTACTGTCGAATCCTGACCTCAGGAAGAAGTATGACATGTTCGGCTTTGCGGGAGTAGATCCGAACGCTCAGGCAGGAGGCGCGGGCGCAGGACAGGGCGGCTACACAACGTGGACGACCGGAGGTTTTGATGGCGTGGATCTCGGCGACATATTCGGCGACTTCTTCGGAGGCGGCGGATTCAGCGGCGGCGGAACCAGGAGAAGAAACGCCCCGACGAAGGGCCGCGACATCCAGCACAGCGTGAAGATCACGTTCGAAGAGGCTGCGTTCGGCACGGCCAAGACCATCACCGTCCGGAAGTACGTCAAGTGCAAGACGTGCCAGGGTAGCGGAGCTGCTCCGGGGACAGAAAAGCGCACATGCCCGAAGTGCAAGGGCACAGGGCAGGTGCAGACGGTCAGGAATACTTTGTTCGGCCAGATGCAGACAGCGACGATATGTCCGGACTGCAACGGCACCGGATCCGTGATCGATAAACCTTGCCCGGACTGCCAGGGATCCGGCCAGGTGATGAAGAACATCAAGATCGAAGTCAATATACCTGCCGGCGTTGATGAAGGCAGCGTGATCCCGATCAGAGGCCAGGGCGAGCCTGGCAGGAACGGCGGCCCGAACGGAGATCTGTTCGTGGTAGTTTCGGTCGGACAGCACAAGCTGTTCAGGAGAGAGGGAAGCGACCTTTATCTGGACATTCCTATCTCGTTCACACAGGCTGCTCTCGGAGACGAGATCACAGTGCCGACGCTTGACGGGAAAGTGTCATACAAGGTGCCTGCGGGCACGCAGCCTGGCACAGTATTCAGGCTGAGAGGAAAGGGCGTCACCGACATCCGGACCGGCAAGATGGGCGACCTATACGTGAAAGTTACGCTGGAGGTGCCGACGAGGCTCAACTCTGAGCAGAGAAGCATCATCAAGGAGATGGGCGAAAAAGTCGGGACCGATTGTTACAAGAAGAAGTCCAGCTGGGCAGATAAGCTTAAGGATTTCTTCTCATAGATGAGAGAACAGGGTGGGGCTTGCATGTGATGCGGGCCCTGTTTTTTTGTGCATGCGGCGCAGGATGTGTGTATAATAGATGTCAGGAGATTCAGAGTGGATCATATAAGGAGAAATGAAATGGCAGATGAGTTTCTGCAGCGTACCAGGCTGATGCTCGGGGATGAAGCGGTTGAGAAATTAGGGAGAGCACACGTCGCGCTCTTCGGAGTCGGCGGAGTCGGCGGATACTGTGCGGAGGCGCTTATCCGTGCGGGCGTCGGGACGCTTACGATAGTTGATAATGACGACGTGGACGTGACGAACATCAACCGGCAGATCATCGCGCTCCACTCGACAGTCGGGCGGCCGAAGACTGAGGTCATGGCCGAGCGGCTGCATGATATATCGCCGGATGCCGTGATAATCCAGAAGAAGATGTTCTTCCTGCCAGAGACAGCAGGCGAGTTCGATTTCAGCGATTACGATTATGTCGTCGACGCTATCGACACGGTGAAGGCAAAGCTCGAGCTAATCGAGAAGTGCAAGGCATGCGGCACACCTGTGATAAGCGCTATGGGAGCCGGCAACAAAACCGATCCGGCGCAGTTCCAGGCCGCTGATATCAGCAAGACCGAGATGGACCCGCTTGCAAAAGTCATGCGCCGCGAGCTCCGTGCCCGCGGTATAAACCACCTGAAAGTGGTCTATTCCAAAGAAAAGCCCCTTAACACAGTAGTGCAGGGTGACGGAGAGCAGGCAGCACGCCACGCCCCCGGCTCAATATCATTCGTCCCGCCGGCCATGGGGCTCATCCTCGCATCCGAAGTAGTAAAAGACCTGCTGAGAGAATAAGACCTCCGAAAAGCACCTCCGAAAGGACCTCCGAAAAGGGACAGTCCCTTTTCGGAGGTGTGGCGGCAATGAGGACATGTGCCGCCAACAGAAAAGCGGAGCCCGTTTTCCGGCTGCTCCGCTTTTCTGTTTGGGATTTTATATTGGTGTACGATTGCGTTGTTATGCAGCGGCCGTGCCGGCTGCCGTTCTGTTATTTGGTGGTTATCTTGACCACTTTGCTCATCTTTCCGGAGTAAATATCGCCATTTGATTTTATGTATGGCTTTACTGCGACGTAGTATACTGTTTTGCGGCTGAGATGATCTATCTTCACTTCTGTTACTTTCTGTGCCTTGGTCATGTACTGGGCGTCTTTCATCTTCTTGTTGTCTGCAACAAGGATCTTGTATCTTGGCTTTCCCTTGCCCTTGAGCTCAGTCCACTTCAGGCTGAAGCCGCCCTTGAGCGCCTTCTTGCTGCTGATCTCTGTGTAGGCGACATATATGTTAGAGGTGTTTCCGGCGGCGCCGGTGTAGCTCTTCTTTCCTATGGTAAGTGTCGGCGTGACTTTGATGTCGTAAGCGGTGTCAGCCTTCAGCTTCTTGGTGATGCTGCTCTCTTCGGTATTGTATGTCTTGGACTTTCCGCCTACTGCTGTCGCCTTCACCTTGTATGAGAACTTTCCTCTTTCGTCTTCAGCCGGCTTCCAGGAGATCGTGACCTTGCAGTCGTCGCCGAGCTCGCTTGTGTTGTCTGTGCTTCCGATGTAGCGGTACTGCACTTCGGAATACGAGCCGTTTATAACATCTTCGCTGTCTGTGTTCCTTCCTCTTACCTTGATATCAATAGTGCTGCCAGGCTCGAGGTCAGTGAGCTTATAAGATGTTTCCTTGGTCGACTTCTTGGTCCATTTTTCTGCGCTGTTTATCTTGTATGCCACCTGGTATTTATCAGCGTTTTTAGCCTTATCCCAGCTTATGCTGAATGAATGTTCCTCGGCGTCAACGGATGTCTTCACGTTTTTGATATCGGCTGGTGTAAGTGCCGACGGGTCAAGGATCGTGGTCTTGTTAGTCGAGTCGTTCTTGTCGCCGATCTTGAATGTTGAATATGTCTCATTCGAGTATTTGCCCTTGCCGTGTACGAGCACGGTCGCGGTGCCTTTCTCGATATTGTTCATGTATGAAACGGCATAATCTGTTGCTTCCTCGAGCTTGTCGTCGCCAAACTTCACGGTGACCTTCGGCTTCTTGGTTTTGCCGTCGTATTTATACTGTGTGCTGCTCAGGGTGACTGTGCACTTTCTGATCGACTTGGTGCCTTCCTCGGTCTTTGTCCCCTCGAGAGGGTAGTACCAGAAGTTCCTGTCGATGTTTCCGCTCATTCCGTTTACGCGGCCGGTGGATGTGAACTGCCAGATCTCCATGTTGCCCTTGTAGCTTATGCTCGTTGAGTACTGAGCGAGCCAGAACCTGTACTGGCTGCTTCCGTTTATGTCTTTCATGTTGAATCTGTAGTTAGAAGAGAAATTCGGGTCGATCATCACGCGGTAGGAATAGAACATAGGCTCATATCCCGCAGCGCGCAGAGTGTTCATGAAAGTCACGGCGTTCTTGGTGAATCTCTTCCGGGCGGCGGACTTGCCGCTCTTCTTCACTATAGATTTATATGTAGAATTTGCGCGTCCCGAGTCGATCTCATAGTCCATTACGACAGGAAGCTGGTTGTTTATGTTGTTGTTCTGAAGGATCGAGATGACGTAGTTCGCTTCCTTCTTAGCTTCCTTTGTCGTCGTCGCGCAGGCATAGTAATAGATCCCGACACTTACGCCGGCATCCTTCGCCTTCTTATAATTAGTAAGGAATGTGCTGTCCTGGTGAAGAGCGAATTTGTTGAGCGCTGTGTATCCGCATCTCATGATCGCGAAGTCGATCCCGTCAGCCTTTGACTTGTCCCAGTTGATCTCATGCTGCCAGTAAGATACGTCAACGCCATGGAAAAGCCTGTAAAGCGAAGCCTTGTAGAACGACGGGTGAGTATACTTCTTTTTGTTGATCTTGGTGGACGACGCGAACGCGCACGAAGAAGATATCGCGATGGCAAGCACCAACACCGATATCGAGAGAAGAACCCTCCTGATATTGAATACCAAAATAAAACCCCTTTCTCTAACTCCTAAAATACCATTATTATTTTATCAGACCGTAAAATTGTGTTCAACGTGTGAAAATGTGTTGACACCGAGGTTATGCTTGAAATGCGGCGGGATTTTTGCTACCATCAAAATATAGACCGGCAAAACAACGAGATATTGGGCATCCGGCAGGATTTCCATACAACATCAAAACCCTGCTAAAGTATTCTTCATACTTGTTAATAATTGTTAATCGGTATTATGTAAACCAAAAACACACAAGGGAGCAAGGTGGCATATTTATATTAGGAGGTGCGCGATGGGAGCGCTCTGGAGCGGAAGGTTCAAAAAGGACATGGACAGCATGGTGAAGGAATTCAACGCGTCCATTGTCTTTGAACAGAGATTGTATAATGAAGATATCGACGGGAGCATAGCGCATGTGTCAATGCTTGCGAAGCAGGGGATCGTGACCGATAAGGAGGCTGAAGAGATAATAGCAGGCCTTGAAAAGATCCGCAGGGAGATAGCGGACGGAACAATCACTTTCAGCGTCGAGGATGAGGATATCCATATGGGTATCGAATCGAGGCTTATCGAGGAGATCGGCGACGTCGGGAAGAAGCTCCATACTGCGAGAAGCAGGAATGACCAGTGCCAGGTCGACGCGAGGCTCTATCTCAAGAAAGAGATAAAGAACATGATCGCAGAGCTTGCAGAGATGGAAGACGTGATCCTGAGCAAAGCCGAGAAGTACAGGGATACTCTCACGGTCGGCTTCACACACGTGCAGCATGCACAGCCGATAACGATCGGGTTCGTTTTCATGGCGTATTTCCAGATGTTCAGGCGTGACATTGAGAGGCTTCAGGATACACTTAAGAGAATGGACTTATGCCCGCTCGGGGCATGCGCCCTTGCGGGGACGACATTCGATACAGACAGGCACATGACCGCAGAGCAGCTGGGTTTTGATGCACCTACAGAGAACGCCATGGACTCGGTGTCGGACCGTGACTATATGATCGAGTTCCTGTCGGATGCGTCGATCTCGATGATGCACATCTCGAGATGGGCCGAGGAGTTCGTGTGGTGGAACAGCTCGGAGTTCAGCTATATTGCGATCGACGACAGCTTCTGCACTGGTTCAAGCATCATGCCGCAGAAGAAAAACCCGGACATGGCAGAGCTTCTCCGCGGGAAGTGCGGCCGCGTTTACGGCGACCTGATGCGGCTCCTAACAGTCATGAAGGGAACGCCGCTCGCATATAACAAAGACTTCCAGGAGGACAAGGAAAGCATATTCGACGCGGTAGACACGTGGAAGGCGAGCGTCGCGATATTCTCGAAGATGCTTGAGAACACCGAGTTCAGGACCGACAGCATCGAGCCGCGCCTTTCAGAAGGATTCCTTAACGCGACCGACATAGCAGAGCATATGGCTTCGCAGGGCATCCCGTTCCGCGAGGCACATAATATTGTAGGAAGAATGGTGCAGCGCTGCGAGGAGAAAGGCTGCCAGCTGGAAGACCTGAACGACGACGACCTCACAGCGATCGACCCGCGCATAAATAAAGAGATGCTCGGTGATATCAGCATCCGTGCCTGCGTGGACGCAAGAGATTCATTCGGCGGCACAGCACCGCGCGAAGTCGCGCGCCAGATCGCAGTCGGCCGCGAGTGGCTGAATTCAATTAACGATTAGGGACCTCCGAAAGGGGATAGGTACATTTCGGATGATCTCCGAAAAGGGTCAGGTACGTTTCGGAGGATCTCCGAAAAGGGTCAGGTACGTTTCGGAGCGTTTCGGAGGATCATGATATGGATAATAAACGTATAGAACACGACTCGATGGGCGAGATCGAGGTCCCGGCTGATAAGCACTGGGGTGCTCAGACGGAGAGGAGCCGCAGAAATTTCAGGATCGGGCGCAGGATGCCGGATGAGGTCATCAAAGCCTTTGCGATCTTAAAGAGCTCTGCGGCGACTGCGAATGAGGACCTGGGATGCCTGGATAACGAAAGGGCGAACCTTATAAGGAACGTCTGCGAGGAGATCCTGTCCGGAAGTATGGATGAAGAGTTCCCGCTTGTCGTATATCAGACAGGAAGCGGGACCCAGACCAACATGAACGTGAACGAAGTCATCGCAGGCCGCGGGAACGAGCTCGCCGGGAGGAGGCTGCTTCACCCGAATGACCACGTCAACATGTCGCAAAGCTCGAACGATACATTCCCGACCGCGATGAATATAGCGGCCGTCATGGTTTTAGCCGGGATGACGGTGCCTGCGGCGGAGAGGCTCCGCGACGCGTTCACTGAGCTCGAGGAAAAGTATAAGGACATAGTGAAGATCGGACGGACGCACCTCCAGGACGCGACGCCGCTCACGCTCGGGCAGGAGATAAGCGGCTGGCGGTCGATGCTAGACCACGACATCGAGATGATCCGCGACTCATCAGAATACTTAAGAGAGCTTGCGATAGGCGGGACCGCTGTCGGGACCGGCCTTAACTGCCCGGAGGGCTTTGATGTGAAGGCGGCGGAGTATATCTCTAGGATGACAGGGATCGAGTTCCTCACAGCGGAGAACAAATTCCACGCGCTCACGTCGCGGGATGCTTTCGTGCACTGCCACGGCGCGCTCAAGGCGCTGGCGTGCGACCTCATGAAGATCGCGAACGATATAAGGATGCTCGCGAGCGGCCCGAGGTGCGGGATCGGCGAGCTCAGGATACCGGCGAACGAGCCGGGGAGCAGCATTATGCCGGGCAAAGTCAACCCGACACAGTGCGAAGCTGTCACTATGGTTTCCGCCCGCATCATGGGTAACGACGTCACGATCGGTGTCGCCGCATCCCAGGGCAATTACGAGCTCAACGTGTATGCTCCTGTTCTCATCGATTCATTCCTCGAGTCAGCGAAGCTGCTCGCCGAGAGCATGGACTCATTCCGAGAGCACCTGGTGGTCGGGATCGAGCCGGCGGGCGACGTGATCAAAACCTATCTGGACCAGTCGCTGATGCTAGTTACTGCTTTGTCTCCGCACATAGGCTACGAAAACGCGGCGTCGATAGCGAAAAAAGCCCATGAAGAAGGGACGACGCTCCGCGAAGCCGCTGTTGCGTCAGGACTGGTCACTGAAGAAGAGTTCGACACTTGGGTCGTGCCGGAGAATATGGTGCACACAGAGTAAAACCATAGTGCATATGCAATAAAAATTGATATAAATCAAGGCGATTTTAGTGCACACAGAGCGAAACCATATTGCATATGCACTAAAAATACGTGATAAAACATCAAGAAAAAACGCGGCGTGATGCGCCGCGTTTTGCTATATATGAGTACCCCCAAAATGTAGTGTATAGTTTTTCGTATATATGATATCAGTTCTTCAGGCTCTGGAGTGGGGCAGGGATCCTGCCGCCGCGCCTGATCATCTTGAGCGATGACCCTTTGCGGACTTCCATTACCGGGCCTTTTCCGAGGAGACCGCCGAAATCGAGGTCTTCTCCGACTTTCTTTCCGATCGCAGGGATTATCCTGACGGCTGTGGTCTTGGAGTTCACCATGCCGATCGCAGCTTCATCTGCGATGATTCCGGAGATGGTCTCGGCGCTAGTGTCGCCAGGGACTACTATCATGTCGAGTCCTACTGAGCAGACTGCTGTCATGGCCTCGAGCTTTTCGATCGACAGGTGGCCGCTTCTGACAGCGTCTACCATGCCGGAGTCTTCTGTTACAGGAATGAAAGCGCCTGACAGGCCGCCTACGCTTGATGACGCCATGACGCCGCCTTTCTTGACTGCGTCGTTAAGCATCGCGAGGGCTGCTGTTGTTCCAGGTGCACCGCATTTATCAATGCCGATCTCTTCTATAATATGGGCTACCGAATCGCCGACTGCCGGCGTCGGTGCAAGCGAAAGGTCGATTATGCCGAAGTCGACATTAAGCATCCTTGCCGCTTCTGTTCCGACGAGCTGGCCCATACGCGTGATCTTGAACGCGGTCTTTTTGATAGCTTCCGCGATCACGTTCATCGGTGCGTCATCCGGCATCTTTTCGAGGACTGAGCGGACTACGCCAGGTCCTGAGACACCTGCGCTTATTACTGTGTCTGCCTCGCCGGTACCGTGGAACGCGCCTGCCATGAACGGATTGTCCTCCACTGCGTTGCAGAAGACGA
>CAZBFD010000066.1:0-8663 GCA_964491055.1 uncultured Eubacterium sp. | reverse complement strand
GTATGTGCCTGATCGTGTCGATGTCGAAAATTGAGTCTGTATCCTGCATGATGCATGCGATACGCTCGAGTCCCATTCCAGTATCGATGTTTGGATGTGCGAGATTGCTGTAGCTCCCGTCTTCTTCCCTGGAGAACTGTGTGAATACGTGGTTCCAGAACTCAAGATATCTGTCGCAGTCGCAGCCGGGCTTGCAGTCAGGCTTTCCGCATCCGAACTCAGGTCCTCTGTCATAGTAGATCTCTGAGCAGGGTCCGCATGGTCCAAGTCCTATCTCCCAGAAGTTATCTTCTTTTCCGAGTCTTACGATCCTCTCTTCCGGAAGCCCTATCTCTTTCCAGATCTCTACTGCTTCATCGTCATCTTTGTATACAGTAGCCCAAAGCCTGTCCTCAGGCATCTCAAGGACTTTGGTGATGAATTCCCAGCCCCAGGTAAGAGACTCTCTCTTGAAATAATCACCAAATGAGAAGTTTCCGAGCATCTCAAAGAAAGTACCGTGCCTTGCTGTTATTCCGACGTTCTCTATGTCACCTGTCCTGATGCACTTCTGGCAGGTCGTCATCCTCTTTTTCGGAGGAGTCTCAAGACCTGCGAAATACGGCTTCAGAGGTGCCATTCCTGAGTTGATGATAAGTATCGACTTATCGTTCTTCGGGATAAGCGATGCGCTCTTTCCGCGATAGTGATCTTTAGTCTTCTCATAGAAGCTGAGGAACAGTTCTCTTATCTCGTTAAGACCTTTCTTTTCCATGTCCGGTTTCTCCTTAATTATCTTTCATGACAGTTTTGAACCTGTCTACAATATCCGCTATGTCTTTCTCAACGTCAGTGAAGTCGCATGTCTCAAATGAGTAGATCTTTATGATCGGCTCCGTGCCTGACGGTCTGATTATGAGCTTGCTGCTGTCATCCAGGTCGAACTCAACACAGTCTGCTTTCATGCCGCTCTCAGACATCAGATGATCTGTCTTCCTGACTATCTTCCTTCCGCCGATGCTCTGGTTTACGTTCGTCCTGAAGAAGTCCATGATGGACGCTATTGTGCGCTCGCCTGCAGCTCCGCTGAAGAAGTAGTTCCTTGTCTTGTCTACGCAGATGCCGTACTCATTGTAGAGCTCATACAGACGTTCAATGAGGTTCTTTCCCATCTTCTTGTGGAACGCCGCCATCTCGCAGATGTAGAGTGCTGCACTTATGCCATCCTTTTCTTCTATGAACGGATCCACGAGGTAACCGTCGCTCTCCTCGAAAGCGAAGTAGAAATCATCGATCTTGTCTGCTGACGCAAGGTCGTCCATGATCTCGCCGATATGCCTGAATCCGCTCATCGTATCGAGTACTTTCAGGCCGTTCCGCTCTGCTATCTTTGCGGCAAGCGGTGACGAGGCGATGCTCTTTATCATTATCTGGCCTGGCCTTGGAGGCTTGATATGGCACAGGTAGTCAAGGAGCAGGATGCCTGTCTGGTTGCCTGTAAGCACGGTCCTCATACCGTCGTGCTTTATAGCGCAGCCAACTCTGTCAGAATCAGGGTCCGTCGCTACTATAATGTCTCCGCCATGCTCGTCGAGCCATTTGAAGCTTTCATTATACGCCATGATCTTCTCGGGGTTCGGAACAGGACATGTCGGGAACTCCTTGTCAGGTGTAGCCTGTGATGGTACAGCTTCATAGTTTATTCCGACTTTGTCAAAGACTTCTTTGAAGCTTTCTATGCCGGCTCCATGGAGCGGTGTGTAGACGACCTTGAAGTCATCGAACACAGATTTGTCTTTTATTGTCGAGAGCGATACGATCTTATCGGTAAATTTATGCTTTAGCTCTTCGTCAGCCTGATAGATGCCGCTCTTGTTGTCCATGAAGATATCGGAGCCGAAATAGTCATTCTTTGTGATCTCTTTCTGGATGTCTCTTACTACATCATCAGAGATCTGGTGCCCTTCAGCGCTGTATACTTTATATCCGTTATATATCTTCGGGTTGTGGCTGGCTGTTATCATTACTCCGAGGTCGCAGCCAAGCTTTTTGATCGCAAACGAAAGGAGCGATACCGGAACTATATCCTTGAAAAGATATGGCTTGATCAGGTTGCCCCTGAATACAGATGCTGCCTCATAGGCAAAGTACCTGGATCCGCGCCTTGAGTCATAGCCGATGACCACAGTGACAGGCTTATGCGTAGTCTTGAGGTAATCGCATATTCCCTGGGTGATCCTCCTCACGACATACTTGTTGATCCTGTTGGTACCAGGTCCGATAAGCCCCCTTATGCCGGATGTCCCGAATGTGATCTCGCGGCAGAATGCGTCAGTTATCTCATCAGGGTTATCCTTGATGTCAGTGAGCTTCTCATGATAAGGGTCGCCTTTCGTATTCTCAAGCCATCTTCTGTATTCTGCGTATGCGTGCTTTCTTATAGCTTTTTCATCCATTGTCTTTATCGTCCTTATCATCCTTATCGTCGTCAACTATGTCTATAAGATCCAGCTGTGATCTCAGGTTCTTCTTGAAATCGTCTATGTATTCGCGCCTTAAAACAGCCTGCTCCTCAAGCTCCTCGGGAGTCAGTCCCTCAGCCTTTGATTTATGGGCAAGCCAGTTGATCCTGTCAATCTTTTCCTGATTCATTTCATAAGACTCCTTTGTACAATATTCTATCAAATCCGGCGCGCTGTTTCAAGCCTTATCCGGCTCGTAATAAAGGCTATAACCTCACTGTTGGTAGGGTTTTTCTCATATTCCGGATACATATATCTCAGAGCCCCGCTGCTGTCTTCCCATGCTTTTATGATAGAGTTCCTTATGTCCCGCTCTACACTTATCCTTGTGACGTCATTCATCTCCGCGATCCTGGCATAGATCTCCTTGCTCAGCGCAGCTTTTCTCATGCCGATCTTAAATGAGATCACTGCCGCAACGATGAGATAAAAATACCCCTTGCTGCTTACAGGTATTCCCAGCTTAGTCACTTCGGCTTCAGATAGCGTCCAGAGGTCATGTCTTTCCATAAGCAGTCCTCCTACACCGTTATCCTCGACCTTATCTTCTGCAGGGTCTTTTCACCTATGCCGTTTACATTTGTGATCTCATCGACAGACCGGAACGCGCCGTTCGTCTCTCTGTAGTTTATGATCTTCCCGGCGGTGACAGGCCCGATACCGGATATCTGCTGGAGTGTCTGTGAGTCAGCGGTGTTTATGTTTATCACACTTTCAGTGGATGTTACAGTTTCCGGTGAAGCCTGCTGTGATGATGGTGCCGAGGCTTTCTTCTTGTCCGGAACGTTTATCTTCATTCCATCAGTTACAGTTTCAGCCTGATTGATCAAAGCCGTGTCGGCATTCTTTGTGAACCCTCCGGCTTTCTCCACCACTTCAAAGATCCTGCTGCCGGCAGGCATCTCATAAACGCCGGGGGTTTTGATGCATCCGCTTATGTCGACAAAGACAGTGCCGGTGGATCGTGACGCATCGTCTGGTCCGGACACTTCCATCTCTTTTGTCTCGGCAGATGTCTGTATGGAAACAGTCTCACTATTACCATAGAAATAAATAAAGAAGGCAGCTGCGGCCAGTATCGTGGCTGCGGCTGCCGTAATAAGCAGTGCTCGTATATACTTCGATTCTTTAAGTATACGGTTTATCTTATACATTCTGGACCTCCGTTTCCTGCATGGAGACATAAGGCCCGGCACATTTCAGTATCGTGTGATTATTCTACATCCATGTCACCCTGTAGTCAACACCGATGTCAAGTCGTTTCCTGGTAACGTCGATATCGTATCGCTCGGAAAATGGAAGAGCATATTCACAGAATGCCTTTATGAGGAGCTCAGGACTTAAGTTGGAGCTGCTCCCTGAATCAAGAGTTGCTTCAAGAGCGAGCATGCCGTCTTTGTCTTTTACTTCAAGAGACTGTATTTTGCCTTTTATGTCGATATCTGACACTTTGCCGCTTTTTGATCTCTTGCTGACAGTATGCTGTCCTGCGACATAAAGTCATTTACGATCCGGTCAAAATCCTTCAGCCTGTAAGGTATCCTGAAACAGATCTCATAATCCGCTGCGCAGCATGAAGCTGCCATTGATTTCTGGCCTTCTGCGATCAGCCCCAGGCTGATCAGGTCTATACCATCCGGAAGGCTCTCTTTCATGAGTTCCATCCACTGGTTGCAGCCTTTATCTGAATCCGTCTGGAACTCGATAAGCTCTCCGAGACCGGTATATCCAAGAGAGAGCGGCTGGCAGAATCCCATCTTCGGATGCGGGTTGAATCCCTGGCTGTATGAGACAGGTATCCCTGCGCGCCTGAAGGCCCGCTTGAACATCCTGAGAAGATCCAGATGCGACGTAAAGCGTATCAGTCCAGTCTTGGTGAACATAAGAGCATATTTACTCATTTTCCACCTCCCCGAAGCACTTGATGACTCTTGAGAGCCCGCATCCGTTGCATCCTTTGCGGCAGTCTTTTGTAGTTACTCGCTTGGCAGACTTCCTGTATTCTGAAAGAAGGAACTCTTTAGTCACAAAAGGATCTATCATATCCCATGGCAGATATTCATCTGTATCTCTCTTCCTGTCGGAGAAAAATCTGTAGTCCATGCTCCAGTTATCGAGTACGGCGGTCCATTTCTCTTCATCAAACAGGTCGCTCCATCCGTCGAGCACGCATCCTGCCTCGTGAGCAGACGCGAGCAGCTCAGAGCACCGCCTGTCTCCTCTTGCGAGCACGGCCTCGACCTTGCTGACGAAGCTGTCGTGGCACTGGAATTTGACCCCGCGGATCTTAAGGCGTTCTCTTAAGTATTCGCGCTTCCTGTCGAGCTCCTCGGTGCTGTCCTGAGGGACCCACTGGAAAGGAGTGAACGGCTTTGGAACAAAGTTGGAGCAGCTTACGGTCACATTGAAGAAGCCGCCCTTTCCTGACTTCCTGTGTATTGCAAGGATGTCTTTTGTTATCTTCACGATCCCGTCAAGGTCTTCATAAGTTTCGCCTGGAAGGCCGATCATGAAGTAAAGCTTGACATGTCTCCAGCCGAGCTCTATAGCCTGCTCGATGGCGCTGAACACGTCTTCTTCAGTTATCCCCTTATTGATCGAATCGCGGAGGCTCTGCGTCCCTGCCTCAACAGCAAATGTAAGGCCAGATTTTTTGTATTTCTGGATCTCGTTAAGCACCTGGAATGAAAAGCTGTCAAGTCTTAAGGATGGCAGCGACAGCGATACATCGCTTCTGCTGCAAAGGTCCATAAGCTCTGTTGCCATGCCCTCGAAGTCAGAGTGGTCACTTGTGGAAAGCGACAGGAGAGACAGCTCGTCATGACCTGTATTATCTATCTGCTTCTTTGCGAGATCGATTATCGTCCCGCGTTTTCTTTCTCTTACAGGACGGTAAAGCATACCTGCCTGGCAGAACCTGCAGCCCCTGGTGCAGCCGCGGAAAGACTCAACAGCTGCCCTGTCATGAACAGCCTCGACGTTCGGAACTATATTATTCACCGGGAACTCCGCTTTATCCAGGTCTTTTACAAGGACCTTGCAGACCTTATCTGGAGCTCCTTCATATAGCTTTCTGTATTCTTTTACTGTGTCATCTTTGTTATATACCGGCTCATAGAATGACGGGACATATACTCCAGGATCAGAACATACTGATCTGAGAAAATCAGATCTTGAGATCCCCTGCTCTTTTGCTTCTCTGTATTTCTCAAGGAATGCCGGTAGAAGCTCCTCGCCGTCTCCGATCAGGAATACGTCTATGAAGTCAGCAAGCGGCTCCGGCGCGAACGCGCACGGCCCTCCGGCTATAACAAGAGGGTATTTCTCTTTTCTGTCCTTTGCAAAAAGCGGTATCCCTGATAGGTCGAGCATATCGAGTATGTCCGTGTAAGACATCTCATACTGGAGCGTGAATCCGAGTACATCTATATCCTTTACAGGAGTGCCTGTCTCATGCGTGAATAGCTTCTTTCCAGTCTTCCTCATAAGCTCGCACATATCGGGAGCAGGCTCGAATACTCTCTCCATGAAAAGATCATTATGCTTATTCACTATGTCGTAAAGTATCTGTAGTCCGAGATATGACATACCTATTTCATAAAGATCAGGGAAGGCAAAAGCCATGTGGAGAGTATGCTCGCCCACAGGCTTTACGATCTCATTGACTTCATGTCCTGTATATCTTGCCGGTTTCTCAACCCTTGCGAGCAGCTGCTCCATGTCAGGCGCGAGCAGCTCGTCAAATGTCATCCCGATGATCTGCTCTATGCCATGGATATATTCTCTGACCTTTTCTTTCCAGTAAAGAAGCCGTTCTTTTCTCTTCAGGTCGTCAGGGGCTTTGTTGATAAGGTAATCGACTCTGTCATCGATGCCTGCATATTCGTGCTCCTTCACGATCCTGTCAGAAAGACAGACGACGTCATGCTCGGTTATGACCGGGAGAGCATTGAAAGTGTATGACATATGGTCGCTTACGATCTCCGCCTCATTGATATATCCAAGGGACGTCAGGATCTCGCCCGCCTTCACGTCATGCTTCTCGCTAGTCCTCATGAGGTCATGAATAAGAGCGGCACTCTTTATGAGCTCAATGTCTAGATCGTATCCGTTTTTATTAAGCTCACGCGCGATCAGATACGCACATCTGGCAACTTCAAGACAATGCGCGATCACGCGGTCAGGCGTACCGTACTCATTGAACAGTCTGTAGCATTCGTTTTCTGTAAGTCTTTCAGCCATATATCAGAATTCTTCTATGTATTCCATGTCGTAATCGTAGATCGACACGGTATCGCCCTCTTTAAGGCCCATCTCTTTCATTTTCTTTATCGCACCGCTCTTCTCGATGTATTTGTAGAGGTAGCGGAGCGACGTAGTGTCGTTGAAGTTCGTGGAATTGAATATCTTATGGAGCTGTGTCCCGGAGAGGATGAATTTGCTGCCCCTCTTCTCGACATTCACCACGCGGTAATCCTTGTCCACATCGTCGCGGTCAAAGTCGAACCACTCTACGTCCTCATAGTCGTCCTGCTCGGTCTCGCGTACTTCATTGAGCTTTGCCAGAGCAGCATAAAGGAGCTCGCTCACGCCCTGCTTAGTCGGAGCTGTGACAGGATACACGTCATATCCCTTGTCTGTGACGTACTTTCTGAAGTCCTCGTATATGTCTGATCCCTGTGGGACCAGGTCCATCTTATTCGCGCATAAGAGCATCGGTTTCTTCAGCATCTTCGGGCTGTATTCCTCTAGCTCTTTCATGATCTTGTCAAAATCTTCACGCGGATCTCTTCCTTCTGAGCCGGATACGTCAACGACATGTATGAGGACCCGTGTGCGCTCGATGTGCTTGAGGAAGTCAAGTCCAAGTCCTGCGCCGTTATGAGCGCCTTCGATTATTCCGGCGATGTCAGCCATAAGGAATTCGGTGTCAGATATCTCGACTACGCCGAGTTTTGGCTCAAGCGTCGTGAAATGATAGTTCTCGATCTTCGGCTTTGCGTTCGTCGACACAGAAAGAAGACTGGATTTTCCTACGTTCGGGAATCCTACGAGTCCTACGTCAGCGATCATCTTGAGCTCGAGGATGATATACCTCTCTTTGGCAAAATCGCCTGCCTCGGCGAAGTCAGGAGCCTGTCTCACAGAGCTCTTATAGTGGACGTTACCCTTGCCGCCTTTTCCTCCCTTTGCAGCGACGAACGACTGTCCGTCTGCCAGGAGGTCGGCCATGAGGAGACCTGTCTCCTCATCAGTCACCATAGTGCCTACAGGAACTTCAATGACAAGATCCTCTCCGTCCTTGCCGAAGCATTTCTTCCTCATTCCGTCCTGTCCGTCTTCAGCCTTGAACTTCTTCCTGTATTTGAAGTCCATAAGGGTCGTCATATTCCTGTTGGCGCGGATTATTACATCCCCGCCTTTTCCGCCGTCGCCGCCGTCAGGACCGCCCTCGGGAACGAACGGCTCGCGCCTGAACGTGACAGCGCCGTTGCCGCCCTTACCGGATACGACTTTAATTCTTGCTTTATCTACTAACATCTTTGTTACCAAAAAATCAGGGCCCCTGCTTGCAGGGGCCCTTGGTGCTTATGCTTCTACCGGATAGACACTGACCTGTTTTCTGGTCTTGTCTTTCCTCTCGTATTTTACTGAACCGTCGATCTTGGCGAACAGTGTGTCGTCTCCGCCGATCCCTACGTTATTTCCCGGGTGAAGCTTGGTGCCTCTCTGACGTACGATGATGGTTCCGGCTGATACGAACTGGCCGTCTCCACATTTCACACCAAGACGCTTAGATTCGGATTCGCGGCCGTTTTTGGAACTGCCTACTCCTTTTTTACTTGACATGTGTATTACCTCCTGTTTATATCAGCTATAGCTATTTTGCAGCGTTGATTGCATCGATAAGATCAGCCTTCTTTGCTTTAGGATCTACCTCGATGCCGTGATCCTTGGCATACTGAAGAAGATCTTCCTTCTTCATTGAAGCGTCGACGCCTTCCTCAGCGGCAGGCTCTTCTGCCTTTGGTGCAGGAGCAGAACCTTCGCCGATGGCTTTGATCTCTACCATCGTGTACGGCTGCCTGTGGCCCTGCTTGGACTTGGAGTCCTTCTTAGGCTTATACTTGAATACGATGACCTTCTTGCCTTTTCCGTTCT
>CAZBFD010000065.1:5613-8665 GCA_964491055.1 uncultured Eubacterium sp. | reverse complement strand
GATCCGTTACGGATAGCCTGGTCAGCACTCATGTATCCATAAACTCCGAAGTAGTCTGTTTCAACGAATCCATCAAAGCCCCACTCGTCTCTCAGTACGGTCTTGCAGAGCTCCTTGGTTCCGCCTGCCCAGCGGTTTCCGATATAGTTGAATGATGACATTACTGCCTTGCAGTCCGCATCCTTGACGCAGCGCTCGAACGGCTTCAGGTAGATCTCACGGATCGCCTGCTCGTTAGACCACGTGCACAGCATGTCGCACCTGTTGCCTTCCTGGTCGTTCAGGGCGAAGTGCTTCATGTAGGCATATACCTCATTCTCCTGTGAGCCCTTTACAGCTTCAGCTGCGATGTATGCTGACAGTACAGGATCTTCTGAATAGTACTCGAAGTTACGTCCTGCAAATGCTGTCCTGTGGTTGTTCATAGCTGGAGCATACCATCCGGATACATCCATCTCGTTAGCCATCTTGCCGATGCTGTCGCCGAATGCGTGAGCAAGCTCTTTGTTCCATGTAGCTGCGATGACAACGCCTACAGGGAATCCGATGGAGCCTACTCCTGTGAAGTTGTTATTGATGGAAGCAGGTCCGTCGCAGTCGTTTGTACGTACCTTGCCGATGCTGTCTACTGAGTTGGTCTGGTAGCCGCCGAGTGAAATGATCGCGTTCATGTCGTCGAGCGTCATCTCATCCATAAGGTCATCCCATGCAGGATCGTCTTTGTCGAGGCCTCTCATGTCTTCGACCGTGAGGCCGTTCTTGGCGCCTGTCGTGATCGGCTCAGCATCCGGATCCTCGTCCTCTGCTGTCGCTTCCGGTGTCAGGTAATTGCTGATGTTATAGAATGTCTCCTTGGCTTTCTTCGGCATCTCGAAGTCCTTCGGAGCAGCTGTTGCTTCCTTGAAGTTAGCAAATCCATCCTTACGTGACAGGTATGTTACGTTACCTGCAGCGTAATCGAACTGGTTCGTCGCTGTGATGAGGTCGCTGTCACGGTTGTTGTCACCGCTGTATTCCTCAGTCTCGTCAACTGTGAATACCTTGGAATCGATCACTGTATGTGAGTCGCTGTTGATGGAGATCTCATAATCTCCAGACTCAAGTACCCAGCCCTTGGCATTCTGATAATCATAGGACATGAGCTCTTCCTTAGGTACTGAGATTATGATATCCTGATCTTCACCAGGCTCGAGCAGCTCAGTCTTCTCGAACTGTACGAGGTTGGCTGAAGACTTCTCGATACCGCCGTTCCTGTATGGCGGCTTGCTGTAGACTTCTACTACATCCTTACCGGCAACTGATCCTATGTTCTTGACATTGACTTCGAATGAGATCGAATCGCCATCATCTGAGATGTTGCCCATCGACTGCCTGAACTTGGTGTATGACAGGCCGTAGCCGAATGGATACTGAACTACCTTGTTGTAGTTGATCAGGCCTTCCTCAGCTGCTGTCTCATAGAATCTGTATCCTACATAGATACCTTCAACATAGTTGACGAATGACGGGACCGCTGTTGCTTCCTTGCCGTCAAAACCTACAGCTGTATAGTTGAACTCGTCCATGTTGGTGTAGTTGAAGTCGCCGAAGTTGTTCCACCATGGTGCTTCTTTGAGGTTGTAGATCAGAGTGTCGACTGTCTTTGCTGACGGGTTCACAGCACCTGTGATGATCTCGCCGAGAGCTTCCATTCCGACATGTCCGCCAGGAGCAGCCCAGATCAGTCCCTTGATCTCTTTATGGTCTTCAACAAAACCGAATTCGAATGCATTTGATCCGTTGTATACAACGAATACATTATCAAAGTTCTTGCAGACAAGGTCTACCATCTCTTCTTCTCTGTTGTCGAGCTGCAGGTAATGGTCGTTCTTGTCCCAGTCGTTTCCTTCATTCATGCTGTCGTCATATGTTGCGGCAGTATATGTTGTTCCATCCTGATATGTTCCGTCGATGATCTTCTGTACGTTATACGGAAGGTCTGCGCCTTCACCGCCCGGACGGGAGATAACGATCATGGCTGTGTCTGAGAACTGCTTCGCCTGTTTGATCAGGTCATCTGAATAAGCACTTACGTTAGGTTCCGGAAGTGTCCAGTCCTGAGCCCACATTCCTACTTCAGGCCTGTCAGGCTGGTAGTCAACATAGAACTGTGAAAGGTCTGCGTTTGTCTCGATACCGGCATCCTCAAGGCTCTGCAGGATATCGACCGCAGGATAAGCCTCGTTCAGGGCACCAGATCCACCGCCTCCGAGCATCGGGTTCGTGGAAGCCCAGCCGAATACGTTCAGCTTGCTTCCTTCCGCAAGAGGAAGGATACCGTCGTTCTCGAGGAGCATCGTACCTTCTTCATCGATCGCAAGCGCGAGCTCTTTAGCTTCATCAGATGTTTCTTCCTCGATCTGTCCGCCTCCGCTCACAAGGTCGAGCATCGTGCTCATCGGGCCCATACAGATCAGGTTCACGCAGAGCAGTATCGCAAGTAATCCTGCCAGGAAAGCACTTCCTCTTAACAGGCGCTTTTTAGGCTTGTCAAGCTTGTGTACTGCAATAATGATGATAACTACTACGAGAATAATGATCCCGATCGCTATCAAATACTGCATGATGGAGTTGATGACATTGATGACATCACTCATGTTAATTGATAACATATCTAATACCTCCTTATTAAATAGGATATACGACGGCAGGCTCCCGCCGCACAGTTATTATGATTATCTATTATAAGCCTTTTCCATCACAAAATGTACACAAATTGTTCATTTCTTTTTCATATTTTTCTAAAATTTTCAGAATGTTCTGAAGCTTCATGAAAAATAAAAACCGGCCATGGAAAGCCCTGATAATATGGCTCTTCATGACCGGTCATTTACATTATTATCTCACAAACACAATATTATTATGCTGCCTACTCTGCAGTCTCCGGCGGTTCTTCAGCCGGCTGTTCTGTATCAGCAGGTGTCTCCGCATCAACTGGCGGCTGCCCCTCTACTGGAGGCTCTGTCTCAACAGGCGGCTGTTCTTCTACCGGTGGCGCTGCCTCAACTGGTGG
>CAZBFD010000065.1:0-5513 GCA_964491055.1 uncultured Eubacterium sp. | reverse complement strand
CAACTGGTGTCGGCTCTACATCCACGACCGGCGGCTGCTCAGCGAAAGTCGGCTCCATTCCACCGTCTCTCAGCTCAAGATAAAGAGCAGCATCTGAATTGTTCTTGTATGGCCCGAACCAGAACAAGCCTACGAGTCCGCATGTGAGGATCGTAAGAAGCGCCCAGCCGATGAACGAAAGGTCATAGCAGAATGTGTGCCACTTGTGGCCGTCCATCATCTGCCTTGAGCGTGTGATCGTTTCAGTCGGCGACAGCTCAGGCTCATCAGCAATGATATACGGGACCATCCTGTACGAATAGCTCTTGATTATTCCAGGCACGATCAAAAGCAATGTCCACAATGTCAGGAACAGATCATTCAGGAACAGCGTCACGAAAGTGTGCATATAGTTCCTGAATCCGACTCCGATCTCATTGAGGTCAGCCGGCGCATCCTGCACATTCCTCTTGAAGAACGCAAGTCCTCCTACCTTAAGAGGGTTGTAAAGGAAGATCTTGATCAGGAGAGAGATGACAAACACCAGTGTAAACACACCGGCTACACCCGCCGCAAGCGCGATCTTCTGGCCCGGTGTAAGAGAGTCGACCGATTCCTGCAGCTCCTGCATCGCCTGCTGGGATTCCTCACTGCTTGTATTGAATCTCGAAGAAATAGATGACGGACCCGATAAAACGAATCCCATGATGAAGGATACAAGCACACACTTCCAGTAATTCAGCTTGAGTGCGGCTCTTCCCCTCGCTTTGATTTCACTTGTACTCCACATAGAAATAACCTCCAATCCGGAAAAATAAACAATACCTTATGATAATTCCAGTTTATATAAGTATATCACATAAAAAACGGCTGGAATTTTAATTATTCTTATGTTTTGCTATTATTCCTTAAGCCCGCTTATCAGCGCAGATCCGAGGATGAGGACCGCCCCGAATATACCGAGGAACGTCAGCTCTTCATGCAGAATGACATGTGAAAGAACGAGCGCGGTGACAGGATCGATATAGCTGAACAGTGCGACCGTGTGTGTCTTAAGTCCCTGCATCGAGCCGAAGTAAAGCGCATATGCAAGTCCTGTGTGCACTACTCCGACCGTTATAAGAAGTGCGATTAGCTCTATGTTCCAGTCTGCCGCAGGAAGGCCGTCCTTGAGCGCCAGGTACGGGACCAGGACGGCTGTGGCCGCGACGAGCTGCACGATCGTCTTGTAATACGGGTCAGAGATCTTGATGCTCTTGTTGATGAGTACCACGGCCGCGTACAGTACTGCCGCTCCGAGCCCGAGCAAGATCCCGGCTGTATCGCCAGACAGACCGCCTGACAGTATGCCTGAGACCAGGGATGACAGGCCGCCCAGACCCGTACTCCCGGACGCAACGCCTGAGACCAGAACCATACCGGCAAGAGAAGTGACCGCGCATATGGCTTTGACCGGAGTCAGCCTGTCGCGGAAAATGATGCATGAAAGGATTATCACGAAAGTCGGCGCCATGTAGTAGCAGAGCGTCGCGACTGAGACCGTGGTGTGATTGTACGCCTCAAACAGAAGCGCCCAGTTGATGCCGATCAGCGCGCCTGACAGGATCAGCTTTACGACCGTAGCGCGGTCCGGCGCTTTCCGCCTGCTGTTTCTGCGGCTCGCCAATACAAAAACGATCAGGAATATGCTCCCGATCGCTCCTCTGAAGAATGCCACCCACGCGGAAGAGAGCGGTATCATCCTTCTGAAGATACCGATCGTCCCGAAGATCGCCATGGCCAGCGCCATCAGAGCCGCCGACCGCGGGTCGTTATGCTGGGTGTCGTGTGAATTGTTCATGCAGTTATCCTTAATCAGCAATAAGCATGCATATGCATATTATTGCTGTGTTTATTCTTATGTTCCTACAGATCGTCTGCGGTGCCGTTCATCTTGTGCTGGTGCTTTAGGTATGCCAGGAATATAAAGCACATAGTTATCTGAATCAGGGTCGAGCACGGCGTCGCGAGCCCGATATGGAAAAGTGACACAGGCTCCCATCTGCTCATGATGAATGAGACAGGGATACGGATGAAGAATGCGCCGATCAGTCCCTGGATCATTACGAATTTAGTATGCTCCATCCCGTTGTAGAATCCGATGAAACAGAACAGGAAGCATGTGAACAGGCAGTCTATAGCGTATGCTTTCAGATAGTCGGCCGCGGCTTCTATGATCTCCGGATCTCTTGCGAAAATATACGCGACCATATCGCCGTGGAAGAATGATATATACCCCATCACGACACCGAACACAAACGAGACTATCATCGCGTATCTTAAGCCTTTAAAGGCACGGTCGAGCTTGCCGGCGCCGCGGTTCTGGGCGACGAATGCCGACATCGTCTGCATGAACGCGAGCGGGACCAGCATGATGAATCCGCAGGCTTTCTCTGCTACTCCGACACCGGCTGAAGCGATGACGCCAAGGCTGTTCACTATCGCGAGGACCACGAGGAACGAGATACCAACCAGAAAGTCCTGCAGTGCTATCGGAAATCCGAGCAGCAGAATCTTTCCTATGATCCCGCCGTTCCAGCGTATACAGCTCCTGCTGAACTCGAACGGGAACTTCTTCTTTCGGATGAGCAGGAAAGAGATCGCCACGCTGATCATCTGAGCAGCTACAGTCGCGATAGCTGCTCCTGCAGTCCCCATGCCGAACTTCGCCACAAGCAGAAGATCCCCTGCTATGTTACAGACGCACGCGATGCCCACCGTGACGAGCGGCGTATGGGAATCCCCGAACCCGCGGAAGATGCTCCCGATCAGGTTGTATGCTATGATCACGATCATGCCTGCTCCGCATATCCTTATATATGCTACAGTAAGGTCGAACGCCTCTTCAGGAGCATGCATGACGCCTGCGAGCTGCGGCGCGAGCAGCGGGATGAGCACGGTCATGGCAGCACCGATCGCAAGGAAGAGCAGCATCCCTGCTCCTATGATCAGGCCGCCCGTTTTCCTGTCTTTCTCACCCGTCTTCTCACCGATGAATATAGTCACGCCCATCGCGAGGCTGCTCACAAGGTTCGTAAGCGTCATCATGATCTGCGAGCCGGTCGAAACTGCAGAGACATCCTCAGCCCCCGCGAACTTTCCTATCACAAGCAGGTCCACCGCACCGTAGAGCGACTGCAGGAACAGCGCGAAGAGCACAGGGAAAACAAACCGCAGCAGCGGCGCAAGTATCTTTCCTTCAGTAAAATCTATATGCCTTTCCATGTTGTATCTTTTGTCACACTCTAGTTGTCTTTCAAATCGTAGCCGTTCTTCATGTCTACACTTGATATCTTAAGGACCTTAGCCATGGTTTTTGATGCTTTTTTCTTCACCATGGCGCATATCTTCTTGTTGGCTTCGGCGGCAAGTGCATAGTCGCCGGAGGCTGCCATCTTCTCATCATACTCATGGATGGTCCTGCGGGCTTTCATGTTGATGTTTTCTCTGAAGCGGTCAATGTCCTGCATACAGTGTGCAAATGACTTATCTGCCATTGCAGCAATGAGTCTGCATGTCCAGTACAGGTTATTCGTAGAAACCTCCGTCGATACTTTGCTCAGGTAGTCCGGAAGCGCCGGGACATTAGCATACACCGGGACCCAGCAGGAGAATGTGGTCGAGCCGTAGCAGATCCACTCGATCCCTTTGATCTCGTCCGGAACACCGCTCCTTATCTGGCAGATGGACGTGACGCCCGTTCGGTTGATGCCGATCGAGCGGTACATGCCGCGCATCCCGGTATCGCGGCCCGTATATGGATCATACGGTGTTCCTTCGAAGTGACTTGAGAGAAGGTACTGTACATCTTCAATCGCGACTTTCCTGTCCGGCACAAGCGCCCATGGAAGGTCGTCGCTCTCAGGCCTGAATTCGGCATTTTCACCATCCCAGCTGTGCGAGCGCGGAGCGAGAGTCCTTCCCATGAACCATGCCCTCGGAGTATTATATATATGATCCATGTCACTGTGTGACCCGAATATGTTCCTTGGATTGAAGCCCCCGTTCTGGTTAAGGTCCAGATCATTCCTGTCGATGAACTCCTTAAGATCTGCAGAGCACATATGCGCCTTCTGCTTGCCAAGAGCATCATCCAGGTCAAATGTATCTGTCCCGAACTGGTTAGGATTCACCACGACGACATCGTCAGGCACTTTCTTTGCGATCCAGTGATGGCCTCCGATCGTCTCCATCCACCAGATCTCATTCTCATCGTTGAAAGCTATGCCGTTCGACTCGTATGTACCGAATTCCTCCAGAAGAGCAGCCAGCCTTTTTACGCCGTCTCTCGCGCTCTTTATATAAGGGAGCACCAGGACTACAAAGTCTTCTTCGCCTATTCCTCCCTTTGCTTTATGCTCAAATGTCTCTCTGTCGAATTCCGAATCGATCAGCGGATCTGCGGCGAACACCCTCGGGTTGGTAGTTATTGTCTCAGTTGCTGTCATGCCGACGTTCGCGGCATTGATCCCTGTCGCAGCCCATATTCCATCCGAATTTCCGACATCCGGGCTTGCAGTATACCTCATCGGGTCATCCGGAAGATCGATCTCGATTTTCCCTATCTTACTCTTATACTTCCTCGGCTGATCCGAAGGCTCTACGACGACCGTCTTCTTGACATCAAAAAACCCGTCATCCGTCCTCGCGATCATAGTCGATCCGTCATTACTGGCCAGTTTACCTACAAGTACCGTTGTACAAGACATTATAATTCCTCCTTATCTATTCTACTGTAACTGATTTTGCCAGGTTGCGCGGCTTGTCCACGTCGAGGCCTCGGGCAACGCTTGTGTAGTAGCCTAAGAGCTGGAGCGGGATGACCGCAAGGCTCCCGACGAAGTGCTGGTCGGTCTTCGGCACATACACGGTGAAGTTTACGGAGTCTTCCACGCTGTAGTTCCCGTCTGTCGTGATCCCCATGAGATACGCGCCGCGCGCTTTACACTCTGCCATGTTGCTTACTGTCTTCTCGAGCAGGTTTTCCTGTGTAAGGATCCCGATAACGAGTATCCCGTCTTCTATCAGGCTGATCGTCCCGTGCTTTAGCTCGCCTGCTGCGTATGACTCGCTGTGGATGTAGCTTATCTCTTTCATCTTGAGGCTGCCTTCCAGGCTTATCGCGTAGTCGAGGCCGCGCCCGATATAGAATATGTCATGCGCGTTGGAATACTTGGCTGAGAACCACTGGATCCTTTCTTTGTTCTCGAGAACTTTTTCCATCTTATCAGGCAGAGCCTGAAGGTCAGCAACATAGTTCTGATAGTCTATGTCATCGATCTCGCCTTTCGCCTTTGCGAGCGCGACCGCTACCGCATACATGGCGATGAGCTGCGCGCTGTAGGCTTTGGTCGTCGCGACCGCTATCTCCGGGCCCGCAAGTGTGTACAGGACATTGTCCGCCTCACGGGCGATCGTAGACCCTACGACATTCACGACCGCAAGAGTCCTTATGCCGTTTTCCTTCGCGGCCCTTAAAGCTGCGAGCGAATCCG
>CAZBFD010000064.1:4207-8946 GCA_964491055.1 uncultured Eubacterium sp. | reverse complement strand
GCAACAGCAATTATTTCAGGTATTTTATTCTTCATAATTGCTCCGGCAATTGCCGCTCAGGGAGTCAGGCTGGCAAAGAACCTCGGTAAGGATCTTCAGAACGTTTCTGCCAGCACGATCGGCTACGGCGCGGTCGGGCTTCTCTTCGGACTTCTGATCGCGACGCTCCTCGCGCAGCTTTTCCGCATAATCCCTAACAATTATGTGTATGCTGCTGTTGTTGTGGTAACGTATGCAGTGTCATGCTACCTTTGCACGACTATAGCCGCGATGAAGGGGAAAGACTTCATCAGGAGTATTTTATCTCTGCCGGCACAGGCAGAATCGAGGAGCAAAGGCCAGGGAGAAAGCCCGATTGAAGAAGCTGTTCCAAAGGTGTTCGATACGAGCGTCATAATCGACGGAAGGATCGCGGGCATCATGAGCGCAGGGTTCCTGGAGGGACCGGTCATCATTCCGGACTTCGTTCTGGTGGAGCTTCGCCATATAGCTGATTCTGCCGATTCGCTGAAGCGTACACGCGGAAGGCGCGGCCTTGACATCCTGAACAGGATACGTGAGGACTATGGTGTTGAGATATATAACACCGACAATGAGAAAGTACTGAAAGAAATACCTGAAGTCGATGTCAAGCTGCTTAAGCTTGCGGAGCTTATACACGGCGACGTAGTGACGAATGACTTCAACCTGAACAAAGTGGCCGGCATCAACGGTGTGCGGGTACTTAACATCAATGAGCTTGCGAACTGCCTCAAGCCTGTGGTGATCCCGGGTGAAGACATGCAGGTAACGCTCATGAAGGAAGGAAAGAACCGCGAGCAGGCGATAGGCTACCTTGACGACGGCACGATGATCGTGGTCGAGAACGGTCACGGTATGATCGGGACCACCCAGGAGATACGAGTGACAAGCGTGCTCCAGACGTCAGCGGGCCGCATGATCTTCGGGCGGCTAAAGAGCAGCTGATGCGGCAGAAACAGAAATGTTAAAGAATCAGAAAGTGGCAATCGTTATATGTGCCGGCGGCATCGGTGAAAGGATGGGCGCCGGGATGCCTAAGCAGTTCATAGAGATGGACGGCGGGACGAGCATCATCAGGAAGTCTGTAGATTCGTTCCGTACGGATAATGTCTACGAACTCGCGGATATTATCGTTGTCACAGCACCAGAGGGTTTCGAGGAAGAGACCTCGAGGCTGGTGAATGAAGACCTGCCGGAAAGCGAGCATGCTCACGTCATCGCAGGAGGAAGCCAGCGACAGGATTCAGTGCGGAATGCGCTGGAGTTTCTTAAGGATCATGGACTGGCGGAAGATGATATCGTACTCATCCACGATGGGGCGAGGCCGTTCGTCACAGATGATATCATTACTGGCGTTGCTGAGGCGGCGCTGGAGCACGGCGCAGCCATCGCGGCAGTTCCAGTAAAGGATACGATCAGGGACAGAGAAGCCGGAACGCTGGACAGAAAAAAGCTTTATTCAGTACAGACACCGCAGGGATTCCGCTTCGGGCTGATCCATGATGCAGTGGAGAAGGCCTGCAGTGACGGCTTCTACGGGACCGACGACGGCAGCCTGGCTGAACGGGCCGGCGTAATGCCTGTTATCGTTCCTGGAAGCTACGCGAATATCAAGATCACGACACCTGAGGATCTCGGGAGGTAATCTATGACAGATCTAAGAGTCGGGCACGGATTCGACGTGCACAGGCTGGTTCCTGACAGGAAGCTCATTCTTGGCGGAATCGAGATCCCATATGAGCTCGGGCTGCTTGGGCATTCAGACGCGGATGTCCTGGCGCACGCGCTCATGGACGCGATGCTCGGGGCATGTGCTCTCGGGGACATAGGCCACCTGTTTCCGGATACTGACGATGAATTCCTCGGGGCAGACAGCATGAAACTCCTGAAAGAAGTCGTCCGTGTATGTGAAGAAGCGGGCTGGAAGTTGGGAAACTGCGATGTGACAGTCATCTGCCAGAAGCCGAAGCTCGCCGGATACATAAACGATATGAGGGAAAACCTCGCAGGCGTGATCGGCGTCAGTCCTGATCAAGTGAGCGTCAAGGCAACTACCACTGAAAAGCTCGGCTTTACCGGCCGCGGCGAAGGCATCGCTGCAGAAGCAGTCTGCCTGATGGAGAGATTATAAATAGTTTATTTCTTGCCATGTGAAGAGGCATGCACATTGGCAAGAGGACTCTTGCGAGGACGGTACTCAGCGAGTGCGAGTGTCAGCGAAGCAGGAGCGCTAAGTACCGCTGCACGAGCAAAAAGCGCGAGCGGTCCGAGTGCCAATGAACATGCCTCTTCATAAGTGATATAAGGAGAAAACAATGAGACTATCAAAGATGCATCTTAAGACACTGCGTGAAGTACCTAATGAGGCGGAGATCCCTAGCCATATCCTGCTCCTCCGTACCGGAATGATCAGGAAGCTCGTTTCCGGCATCTACGGATTCATGCCCATGGGGTGGCGGTCAGTAAGAAAGATCGAAGAGATAGTAAGAGAGGAAATGGACAGGACCGGGGCTCAGGAGATCCATATGTCGGCAGTACAGCCGGCTGAGCTATGGGAGGAGTCCGGAAGGTGGAGCCACTACGGGCCTGAGCTCTGGAGGATCAAAGACAGGAACGGAAGGGATTTCTGCCTCGGGCCGACTCATGAGGAAATTTTCACGGATATCGTGAGAAATGATATCAGCTCATACAAGCAGCTCCCTGAGAACCTGTACCAGATCCAGACAAAATACAGAGATGAGGCGAGGCCCCGCTTCGGGCTCATGAGAAGCCGTGAGTTCGTGATGAAGGACGCATATTCCTTTGACAAGGATACTGAAGGGCTGGATAAGAGCTATCAGGATATGTACGACGCCTACACCAGGATCTTCACAAGGTGCGGCCTGTATTTCCGTCCGGTCGAGGCTGATAACGGGGCGATAGGTGGAAGCAATTCACATGAGTTCCAGGCGCTTACAAGCGTAGGCGAGAGTGAGATCGCTTACTGTGAGAAGTGCGATATGGCTGCGACGACAGAGCGCGCGGGCTGTGTTGACGCTGCTCCTGAAGACGAGCCGATGCTCCCTCTGGAGAAAGTCTATACACCTGGCACAAAAACGATCGAAGAGGTCGCAGACTTCCTCGGCATACCAAAAGAGAAGACCATCAAGGCTTTGCTCTTCGTGACATATGACGACGACTATAAAGAGAACGGATTCGTCGCTGCGTTCGTCCGCGGTGACCGTGAGTGCAACATGACAAAGCTCATCAACGCGCTCGGGATCCCTGAGCATCAGATCGAGTTTGCGGACGAGGAGAAGATGCATGCGGTGACTGGAGCGGTCGGCGGGTTCACAGGGCCGACGGAGCTCCATGACTGTACGATCGTGGTCGACAGTGAGCTTCCGGGACTCAAGAACATGTGCGCGGGAGCATGTGAAGAGGATCATCACCTGATCAACGTGAACTACGGCCGCGACTACAAGGGCGACATCGTAACAGACATCAAGACTTTGCTCGAAGGTGATCCGTGTCCTTGCTGTGGTGCTCCTGTCAGGCATGCGAGAGGAATCGAAGTGGGCCAGGTCTTCAAGCTTGGGACCAAGTATTCTGAAGCGATGCACGCGATGTATGTGGATGAGAACCAGCAGGAAAAGCCGATCGTGATGGGATGCTACGGTATCGGCGTCACGAGGACGCTCGCCGCGATAGTAGAGCAGCATCACGATGAGAACGGAATCATCTGGCCGGTATCAGTCGCACCTTACCACGTGATCGTGGAAGAGATAAAGCCGGGCGATGAAGAGCAGGATAAAGTCACTGCCGAGATCGAGGAAGAGCTCGAGAAGGCCGGCGTCGAAGTCCTCGTGGACGACAGGAAAGAGCGTCCGGGCGTAAAGTTCAAGGACGCAGACCTGATCGGCATCCCTGTCAGGATCACCGTCGGGAAGAAAGCACCGGACGGGATAGTCGAATACAAGCTCAGGCGTGAAGAAGAAAAGAAAGAGCTGACAGTAGCGGATGCTGTTGCAGAGGCAACGGCGCTTGTGAATAAAGAGAAGTTCGGAATGTAGTCAGAAAGGAAATAGAAATGAAAAAAGTAACTATCGAAATGACGGACGGCGGAGTAATGAGCGGCGAGCTCTATGAAGACATAGCGCCGATAACTGTGGACAACTTCGTAAAGCTTGCTGGAAGCGGCTTCTATGACGGACTTACTTTTCACCGCGTGATCCCTGATTTCATGATCCAGGGAGGCGACCCGGACGGAAACGGCTGCGGCGGCCCGGGATACACGATCAAAGGAGAGTTCAGGCATAACGGAGTCAAGAACGACCTCAAGCACACAGAAGGCGTGCTTTCAATGGCGAGGGCGATGGATCCGGATTCAGCCGGCTCACAGTTCTTCATCATGGATAAGGACTGCCCGTTCCTTGACGGCGACTATGCGGCGTTCGGAAAGATCACAGACGGAATCGACGTTATCCACAAGATCGCAAGAGTTCCGAGAGATCCAGCTGACAAGCCGCTCGAGCCGGTAGTGATCAAAACCATAACTATAGCTGACGCAGAATAACAGAGGTTTTAAGTATGGGCTTTTTCAGGGATGTAAAAGAAGATATTGACGCCGCAGTGGAAAGAGACCCGGCCGCGAGGAACGCGCTCGAGGCTTTGTTGTGCTACCCGGGGATCTGGGCTCTGATATGGCATAAGCCGGCGCACTGGATGTACGACCATAA
>CAZBFD010000064.1:0-4107 GCA_964491055.1 uncultured Eubacterium sp. | reverse complement strand
GTCGAGAAGCTCACGAAGGAGCTGGAGAAGCGCGAGCAGGCTGAGCAGAAGGAAATAGAAATAGGTGACGACGAAGAGCTGCTAGACGCCCAGGATGTGATCTCGGGCGAGAAGACGGTGGACTTGAGCGAAATAGATGAGTAAATGGTGAGAATGGAGAACAGGAATGATAATCTATAACACCCTGACAAGACAAAAGGAAAAACTTAAGACGATCGAAGACGGGAAGGTCAGGATCTACGTATGCGGCCCGACCGTGTACAACTTCATACACATCGGGAACGCGAGGCCGCTCGTGGTGTTCGACACGCTGAGAAAATATCTGATCTACCGCGGCTATGAGGTGAAGTACGTCCAGAATTTCACAGACGTCGACGACAAGATCATCAACCGTGCGAAGGAAGAGGGCATCACCGCGCCGGAAGTCTCCGAGAAATATATCAAAGAGTATTTTGACGACGCTACGGCTCTTAACGTAAAGAAGGCTGACGTCCATCCGAAAGTCTCAGAGACTATCCCGGAGATAATCGAGTTCGTACAGACCCTTATCGATAAAGGCTTTGCCTATGAGGCGGACGGCGATGTATACTTCTCGACCAGGAAGTTCCCGGACTATGGGAAGCTCTCGAACAAAAACATCGACGACCTTATGGCAGGCGCCAGGATCGCAGTCGGTGAAGTGAAGAAAGACCCGCTTGATTTCGCTCTCTGGAAGGCAAGGAAAGAAGAAAGCGAGATCGCTTGGGAATCGCCTTGGGGAATGGGGCGCCCGGGATGGCACATCGAATGCTCGACCATGGCGAAGAAGCACCTCGGCCTTACGATCGACATCCACGGAGGCGGACAGGACCTTGAGTTCCCGCATCATGAGAACGAGATTGCGCAGTCAGAGTGCTGCAACGGGTGCAAGTTCTCCAACTACTGGATGCACAACGCATACATAACAACGAACAAGATCAAGATGTCCAAATCCGAAGGGAACTTCTTTACGGTCCGCGACATCAGGCAGAAATATGACGGCGAGGAGATCAGGTTCTTCCTGCTCTCCGGCCAGTACAGGAATCCTATCGACTTCAGTGAGGAGCTCATGCAGCAGTCCAGGAACAGCCTGGAGCGTATGAGGAACTGCAAGTCGGATCTGGAGCACATGAAGCAGAACGGCGCTGACGGTGATATGAGCCCGGAAGAGCAGAAGACTGTGGAAGGGTTCGACGAATACAGGCAGAAGTTCATCTCTGCTATGGATGATGACCTTAACACAGCAGACGGAATCAGCGCTGTGTTCGAGCTCATCAGCAGCATAAACAGCCAGCTGAAGGGCGGGGCGAGCAAAGCCTTTGCCGAGCATGCTCTCTCAGTCCTCATGGAGCTCTGCGATGTGCTGGGTCTGCTCCAGCAGGACAAGGACAGCGGAATAGATCCGGAGATCCAGGCACTTATCGATGAGCGCCAGGCCGCGAGGAAAGCGAAGGACTTTGCGAGAGCAGATGAGATCCGCGACCAGCTCAAGGCACAGGGCATCACACTTAAGGACACCCCGCAGGGCGTGCAGGTGATAAAAGAATGATAAGTGACGGGCTCAGGGAAGAACTTGGGGATTTCCGTAATGCGAACACGACAAAGCTCGCCTACATCGGCGATGCTGTGTATGAAATATACGTTAGGCTGAGATCTGCAGAGATGTGCGGGCGCCATGCCGGCGACATGAACAAGTATTCAGTCCATTATGTGAAAGCCGAAAGCCAGGCTGCCGCCGCAAAGAAGCTTGCCGAATGGTTTTACACCGGTGAAGAGCTGTCTTTGTTCAAGCGCGCAAGGAACCGTACGAACACCGCACATCCAAGGGGCTGCACCCCGGCCGAGTACAAGCTTGCGACCGGTTTCGAGGCCGTGATCGGATGGCTGTACATCACCGATGAAAGGGATCGGCTTGATGCTGTGATTTCTGAAGCAATCGCTATTATTGATAGAATATAGTTAACAAGTAAAGCAGCAGGTACTCTGCAAACAAGATTTTGATAGAGGAGAAGAACTATGAGTAAAGCTGACGTATTATTCGTGAACATGTGCCGCGAGATACTGGATCACGGCTACTCGACGGAGGGACAGAAAGTCAGGCCTCACTGGGAGGACGGAACGCCTGCCTACACGATCAAGACATTCGGCGTAGTGAACAGGTACGACCTCTCTGAGGAGTTCCCGGCGCTCACGCTCCGCCCGACGGCGATCAAATCGGCTACTGACGAGCTTCTCTGGATCTGGCAGAAGAAATCCAACAACGTCCATGACCTGAGGAGCCACATCTGGGATGCATGGGCTGATGAAGACGGCGAGATCGGCAAAGCGTACGGATACCAGATGGGGAAGAAGTACAAGTTCCACCAGGGCTATATGGACCAGGTCGACAATGTCATCTGGCAGCTTAAGAACACGCCGTATTCCAGGAGGATCCTGACGAATATATACAATTTCCAGGATCTTTCGGAGATGAACCTGGAACCGTGTGCGTACAGCATGACTTTCAACGTGACAGGGGACAAGCTGAACGCGATCCTGAACCAGAGGTCGCAGGACATCCTTGCGGCGAATAACTGGAATGTCGTCCAGTACGCGGTGCTCGTGTACATGATGGCACAGGTGACAGGATACAAGCCAGGTACTCTCGTGCACGTCATCGCTGATGCACACATCTACGACAGGCATATCCCTATCATAAAAGAGCTGATCGAGCGCCCGCAGTATCCTGCCCCGAAGTTCACGCTCAATCCGACAGTGCATGATTTCTACGACTTCACGCCGGATGATGTGATGATCGAGAATTACCAGGCCGGGCCGCAGGTAAAGAACATTCCTGTAGCAGTATAAGGTGATCTTACAATGAATATTATCGTTGCATGTGATAAAAACTGGGGCATCGGTAAGAACGGGCACCTTCTGTGCCATCTTTCCGGCGACCTGAAGCGTTTTAAGGAAATGACCACAGGGAAGACTGTAGTCATGGGGCGCGTCACGCTGGAGAGCCTCCCGGGCGGGCATGGCCTTCCGGAGCGCCGCAATATCGTGATGACAAAAGATCTGGAATACCAGGCCGACGGCGCTGAAGCCGTTCACAGTATGGCGGAGCTTGAAGAAGCGCTTCAGGACACGCCGACTGACAATGTCTTCATCATCGGCGGAGCGAAGATATATGAAGAATTTCTTCTTTCCTGCCGCGATGTTTACGTAACAAAAGTGGACGCCGAGTTCGAGGCCGACAGATTCTTCCGTGACATGGACAGCTGCAGCAGGTTCGAGCTTGCAGAGAGCTCAGACTGGATAGAAGAAAACGGCATAAGGTACAGGTACCTTCATTATGTGAAAGTGCCGCCAGAAGGCGGTAGAAGATAGTATGGCGAAGATTGCAGGAAGGAACCCGGTCACTGAGGCGATCAGGGCCGGGAGGCCGATAGACAAGATTTTGATACAGGACGGCGCGGGCGGTGCGGCTGACAGAGTGAAGAAGCTTGCGCAGGAGAACGGCATACCTGTTGAGATCGTGCCGAAGCGTGACATAGACAAGCTTGCGGCGGGTGAGAACCACCAGGGGATAGTCGCGTTCGCATCGACCCATGAATACGCCTCCGTGGATGACATACTGAAGGCTGCCGAGAAGAGCGGGGAGCCGCCGTTCATCGTCGTGCTCGACGGGATCGAGGATCCTCATAATCTCGGGGCGATCCTCCGGTCAGCGGAGTGCGCTGGTGCTCACGGAGTGATAATCCCGAAGCGTAATGCCTGCGGCCTTACAGAGACAGTGGCAAAATCATCGGCCGGCGCCGTGGAGTATGTCCCGTGCGCCAAGGTGACTAACATCGCAAGGACGCTCGAAGACCTCAAGTCACGCGGCATCTGGATCTACGCCTGCGATATGGACGGAGAGACATATTACAAACAGGATATGACAGGCCCGTGCGCTATAGTTATCGGCGCGGAAGGAAACGGGATATCACGCCTCGTGAAAGAGAAATGCGACTTTACGGTATCCATGCCCCTCATGGGGAAGATACAGTCGCTTAACGCATCCAACGCGGCGTGCGTGCTGATGTACGAGATAAGAAGGCAGAGATC
>CAZBFD010000063.1:2441-9122 GCA_964491055.1 uncultured Eubacterium sp. | reverse complement strand
ATGAGAAGTCAAAATGCTTTTTCAGCATCCTTCTTATCCCGAAGCTTTCATCTTCTTTATCTACGATAGCAGTGAATTTTCTGATCATAGGAATTTACTCTTTACTTTGCTCCAGAAGTCGTAGCTGTCGAGACGGAGAAGCTTGACGCATTTGCGTGAGAGCTTGACCTTCATTTCTGTCACGTTATGGTAGTCGATCGAGAAGCCGTCGAACTCGATATGGATGTCCGGAGCTGGAGCATGCTCGGGGATAAGACCGAGAGCACTTCCTGCCGGCAGCATGAGGCTCGATGTGAAAGACCTGTAAGCTACAGTGTTTATCGGGGCAAGCGGAGTTACCTGGAGGAGCCTTAAGCGCGGGTCGACTATGCTCCCGCCAAGGGAGTAGTTATATGCTGTGCTCCCGGCTGGCGTAGCTACCAGGATACCGTCGCCGGTGAATGTCTCAATAAAGCTCCCGCCGATGCTCATGTTAAGGTGGACATTACAGCCGACTGTTCCTTTTACAACGACTTCATTAAGGCCTGTTTCTCTGTATACTTTACCGCCGCTTGTAATAAAGATGTCAACAGCGGAAATAGTCTGTTCCTGATAGCTTCCGTTTATATAATTCGTCATGAATTCATGGAACTGCTCAGCCTCGATCTCCTGGAAAAAGCCGAGATGCCCTGTGTTTATACCGATTATCGGGGCAGCAGGGAAGTTCAGCTCATGGACAAGATTAAGGAACGCGCCATCACCACCGATACAGACGATCAGGTCGCAGGACTTGTTGTCATATTCATCGACTGTCGTGAAACCGGCATCTGCAAGCTCGCGGCGCACATCTTTCTCGATGCGGACCGAGTTTTCCATGTAATTTGTTTTAATGAATGCTGTTTTATCTGCTTTCATCGTATTCACCTTATATATCATAAATAGCTGTAAATTCGTCGACGAGCTTTGAGAATGTCTTCAGGGCGCGGTCGACTGGCTCGCGGCTTTCCATGTCTACTCCTGCGATCTTGAGGAGCTCGACAGGGTAGTCGTTGGAGCCGCACTTCAGGAATTCCATGTAGTCCCGGCGTGCGGGCTCGCCTTCAGTAAGGATGCGGTCTGCGATCGCATTCGCGGCTGAGTAGCCGGTCGCGTACTGGTAGACGTAGAAGCTCCTGTAGAAGTGCGGGATCCGAGCCCATTCGTACTGGATCAGGTCATCGTGTGAAAGGGCGGGGCCGAAGTACTTCGAATTCAGCTTGTCATACTCGCAGCACATATATTCTGCAGTCAGGCTTTCACCGCTCTCGACGTGATCATGCACGATCTTCTCGAACTCGGCAAACATCGTCTGGCGGAACAGCGTCGTCCGGAATGCTTCGATGTACATGTTAAGTATGTATTTCTTCATCTCAGGGTCGCTCTCATTGTCAAGCAGCCATCTCATCATCAAAGTCTCGTTCACGGTTGACGCGACTTCTGCAGTGAAGATCGAGTGATCGCCGTACACGAACGGCTGTGTCCTTCTGGTATAAAGAGAATTCATAGAGTGGCCCATCTCATGGACGATAGTGAACAGGTCTTCCAGGGTGCCGTCAAAGTTCATCAGCACATATGGCTTGCTGTCGTACGATCCGAAGCTGTACGCGCCGCTGGTCTTCCCTTTGTTCTCATACTTGTCGACCCATCCTGATGCTATTCCTTCCCGGAACTCTCTGATGTAATCTTCTCCAAGAACCGAAAGTCCCCTGGTTCCAAGCTCCACAGCTTCATCAAAATCAAGATGCTTTTCCGGAATATCAACGAGCGGTACATATACATCGTGCATCTTGAGCTCATCAAGGCCAAGGATCTTTTTCCTTGCAGAGATGTACTTATGAAGTGCCGGAAGAGCATCGTTTACTGCCGTAATTAGATTATCGTAAACCAATTCAGGGATCTTGCCGCCGTGCAGCGCAGCAGCCCTTGCGGATGTGTGATTTCTGAGCCTTGCGCTGATCACGTCAGTCTTCACATTCGTACTGTAGTTTGCTGCTATTGTATTGATATGGCCCTTATACTGGGCGTACATCTTGTCATATGCTTCTTTGCGGACTCCTCTGTTATGTGAGCGGAGAAAAGTAACATAGTTGCCGTGCGTGAGCTCTGTTTCTTCTCCGTTTTCGTCTTTTACAGTACCGAAGCTGAAATCAAGATCTGACAGCATAGTGAAGATGTTATCAGGGGCATTCAGGACTTCGGACAGGTTCGCGAGTATCGATTCTTCTTTTTCACTCAGCACATGAGATTTTGATCTCATCAGATCGTGCAGAAGATGGTCATAAACTTTGAGACGAGGCTCCTCATCAAGGAATCTCTCGATAGTTTCATCCGGGAGCGATGTTATCTCCGGAGTCATAAAGCTCGTGACAGCTGAGGCCTGGGCTAAAGCAGAGATCGCCTTGTCAAGCCTTGCCTGGCTTTCAGGAACGCCGTTATCCTCGTCGAGCTTCATATGAGCGTATGTGTACAGCCTCTCAAACACCTGATCTACAGAATCACTCATCTCAAGCGCGTCAGCGAGCACAGCTGCAGATTCTCCCAGTTTTCCGCGGAACTCGAGCAGCCTGTTTGTCCTTTCAAGAGCACTTTTAAGCTCAGCTTCCCACTGGCCTTCTTCAGGATACATCTCATCTATAGTCCATTTATCCTTCGCGGGTATCTCACTCCTTGTTCTCTCAGCCATTAAATTTCCCTTTTTCCCATCTGTTGTAGTATAATATTCTTAACTATGATTATATCATAAAACAGGAGGAATGGATGGATAATCGGAGGATCGGCTTTTTTGATTCCGGTATCGGCGGGCTGACGAGCATACCATATCTCATGAAGGAGTACCCGGATGAGCATGTGATATTTTTCGGAGACACAGCAAGGACCCCGTATGGATCCAAGTCAGCGCATGTCATCCGAAGGTTCACACTTGAGATCGGCGAGTTCATGAAAAAGAACGATGTCAAGATGATGGTCGCGGCATGTAACACTATAAGCGCAACGAGCCTGGATGTCCTCCGGGAAAAGTATCCTGATATCCCTGTAACTGGCGTCATCGAGCCTGCCAGTGAAGTAGTTGCTGCGAGCTGCGGTAAAGACGATCACGTTGGAATAATCGCAACCAAGGCGACAGTATCGACCGGGGCATATGTAGACGCGATCAAAGCCAGGCGCCCGGATATGGAGAACATTTTCCAGACCCCGTGTCCGGCATTCGTTCCTCTTATCGAGGAAGGGATAGTGGATAATAACATAATGTATGATACGATCAGATATTACCTTGACGACTTTATCAGAGAGAACAGGATCGACACACTGGTCCTCGGCTGCACTCATTACCAGCTGATCAGGCGTATCATCGAGGAGATCTATCCTGACGTAAGGACAATAAGCTCATCCGAGGAAGTCGTAAAGGAGATCGGAAGCATACTTGGCGACAGGGACATGCTTGCAGGAGAGAATGACAAGGAGAATTTCTTCTACGCGAGCGACCTGTCTGATAACTTCATAAACATGATAGAGCTTCTTCTCGGAAGCAAGCAGGAGGAGCTGAATATAAGGTTCAAGAACCTTGATATGTAAGATCTGCGAAGCGTGACAGAGCTGCAGGTTTTATAGATAATAACGATAAGAATGAAGAGTGATCGATAAAGAAAGGCAGCATGGAAAGACATGGATAAGCAGGAACTGTTGGATCTGATGGACATCGAGAAAGGCGAAGACTTAAAGTACTTTGAGAGCATCGCTGACCTTCTCGAGGCTGATGAAGGATATACTTCAGAAGATCTTTTTGATGCCCTGAAGGGAGCGGATATAGAACTTATCAGGGACTTCCTGATGGAATACTTCAACCAGATGCAGGAGTCGATACCGGCAGAGGAGACGGAGTTCTATACTTTGTTCGAGAACATAAAGAAAGAACTCTACGGCCTTGCGGAGACATGTGCGTCGGAATGTGAAGGCGAGGAATATGACAAGGCGTTCATGGACCTCATGGATGAGATAGTGCGATTCCATGAATGGTATGTCGACGGGAGCCTGGTCGGATGTGTAAACGAAGAAACAGGAGAAGAGGAGAACCTTTCCATAAGGGACAGCCTTTTCAGGATCCGCGCCGAGCAGTTTACGGATGAAAGCTACAGGTTCGACTTTACAGATGCGCTTGATTATGAGCTTTCCGAATATGTGATGCCGTTTGACGAGCTCATGGACATGGTGAACTGACAGGATCAGAAGAATCTCATATTACAAGACAGACTGACAGGGTGGTAGAACAATGGAAGACAGATTCAATTTTCCAGAGAATATAGTAAGAGTGACTGCGGGCAAGGGAAGCTGCGAGAGCATGCTCGTCTTTTCTAAGGAGAGCACGGTCCTTATGGAGACCGGGATGGCATATGCTCACAAAGAGCTTACGGCAAATATCGAGAAAGCGCTTAAAGAGCGTGGAAGAGACCGGATCGACTATATCACGATCTCGCATTCCCATTACGATCATATAGGGGGCCTTCCGTACATCCTTGATAAATGGCCGGAAGCTAAAGTGATCGCGTCTGCCAAGACAAAGAAGGTGTTCCAGAGTGAAGGCGCGAGGAGCACTATGAAAAAGCTTGCAGAGGCAGCTGCTGTTAACTTCGGCGCAGAGCCTGAGCCTTTCAGGGCAGAGGACCTTAGAGTCGATATCGTGGCAGGTGATAATTATATCATCGACCTCGGTGCGGGGGAGAAGTTGAGAGTGCTTGAAACAAAGGGGCACACATCGTGTTCTCTGACTTACATATTCGAGCCGCAGAAGATCATGTTCTCGAGCGAGAGCACCGGCGTAATGAGAAAAGAAGGGGTTCTGACCTCTGAGATAATAACGTCATACAATGATGCGGTGGAAGCCGCGGAGAAGTGCATGGCCTACAGGCCGAAGGTTCTGATAACTCCGCACTATGGTGTGATGCCGGAGAATGAGAACCTGAGCTTCTTCATCTGGTTTCTGATCGCGGCCGCAAAGGAACGGGATTTTGTCCTTGCGGCATATGACGAGACCGGAAGCTACGAGAAGACGCTTGAGAAGTTCGCGGAACACTACTGGAACGAGGAGTGGACGCACGGACAGCCGATTGAAGCTTTCATGGAGAACGCAAAGTACACGGTGAGGAACCTCCTTAAAGAATCAGGAAGAATTTGATCGTCACAGGCGCCGGAACAGGCGTTGTGGCTGTAATAGAAAGAGATCAGGAAATATCATGAAAAAATACACTGTCGCGATGATCGTCTCAGTTATATTTTTATTTGCTTTAATTGTTTCAGTTACCGGCATCGCGGGTAAATATCTAGGTAAGAATGTCGAAATGATCCTCCTCGGTGTGACCGCGGCGGTTCTTTTGGGTATTCTGATTAAAGACAGAAACGACAAGGAGTGATTTCAGGCGGATGATAAGCGCGCGTAAACTGAGCAACGGCATAGGGATCGTAATGGAAGAGATGCAGCATGTGAACTCTGTCTCATGTGGTATCTGGGTAAGAACAGGTTCATGCGATGAAGAGTCACGGACAAGCGGCATCTCTCATTTTGTCGAGCACATGATGTTCAAAGGAACGCCGACGAGGGACGCCTACAGGATCTCCTGCGACATCGACAGGCTCGGAGCGTCCATGAACGCGTTCACAGGAAAGGAAGCGACATGCTTCTATATCAAAGCAATGTCGGAGAATTACCTTAAGGCCTGCGACGTCATCTGTGACATGCTCGAGCATGCTCTCTTTGATACGGTCGAGATGGACCGCGAGAGGCACGTGATCGAGGAAGAGATCAAGATGAGCAAAGACGATCCGGAAGACTTCGGCCATGATGAGCTGGGCGACGGCCTCTTCAGCGGGACTCCGCTTGGGAAGTCGGTCATCGGCACAGTGACGAGTATAGGCCGTGTCAACCATAAGATCATGGCGGACTATGTGGACCGCCAGTACACGCGTGATTCTTTCGTTGTGTCAGTCGCGGGGAGATTTGATCCGGACGAGGTTTGTGCGTACTTCGAGAAGCGGTTCATGGAGCGCGGAGAATCAAAATCTCCACGCATCGTCTCAGAGCCTTCATACGCTCCGTTCGCAAAGTCTTTCACAAGAGACATAAACCAGGCGCACCTGTTCCTCGGGACAAAGTCAATAACACTTTCTGATGAGAAGACATATGCGTACCAGATCATGAACAACATCATGGGCGGGAGCATGAGCTCAAGGCACTTCCAGAACATCCGTGAGAAGCAGGGCCTTGCATACACAGTGTATTCAGATATTATCTCATACCGAGACGGCGGGTACTTTGAAGTGTACGCCGGCGTAAGCATGGATAACGTAAGGAAGGCTGTCCGCGGGATAAAAGAAGAGATGGACAGGCTCGCAGCATCCTCGGTATCGCCTGAAGAGCTCGAGTCATCGAGAGCACAGATGAAGTCGACTTATGTATACAGCCAGGAAAGCACATCCGCACGTATGATCGTTAACGGGAAGAACTTCCTTCTCATAGGAAAGTTCTTTGTGCCTGAAGAGGTCATGGACGGCTTCAACAGTGTGACTGCTGCGGATATAGATGAGATAAAGGGTACGATCTGCGACTTCAGCAGGTATGCGGCTGTCGTAGTGAGCGGTAAGCGTTCATCAATCAAAAGCATAATGTGCAGC
>CAZBFD010000063.1:0-2341 GCA_964491055.1 uncultured Eubacterium sp. | reverse complement strand
TCTTCATTCTACAATGGGTAATTGTTATGATACAAATGAAGATAGTAAGTAAGAGCGGCAGGTTGCCGGAATATGCCACGGAAGGCGCAGCGGGCTTTGATATCTCTGCGTACCTTGACGAGCCGATGACGCTTAAAGCCGGACATAGGGCACTCGTGCCGACAGGCCTTTACTTCGAAGTTCCGGAAGGTTACGAGGCTCAGGTAAGGGCAAGGAGCGGCCTTGCGATTAAACACGGGATCGGACTCGTCAACGGCATCGGGACTGTAGACAGCGACTATAGGGGCGAGATCAGAGTCCCGATGATAAACTGGAGCGACGAAGACTTCGTCATAAACGACGGAGACAGGATCGCCCAGGTCGTGATCACGTCTTATGAGAAAGTTGAGATAGAACTTGCAGAAAACCTCTCAGATACAGAGAGAGGAGAAGGCGGATTCGGCCACACTGGCGTATAACTGTTGCTGCTTATTAGCCTCTGTGAGGTGATGATAAGAACACATAGAGGAATGCTTAATGCCGTCGATCTCTAATGAGTCAATTGAACATCTGAAGGAGAGCGTGAACATCGTCGACGTCATATCGAGGAGCGTTGATCTTAAGCGCGCGGGCGCGAACTTCAAGGGCCTGTGCCCGTTCCACAATGAGAAGACGCCTTCGTTTGTGGTGTCGGAGAGCAAGCAGTTCTTCACGTGCTTCGGGTGCGGCGCGAGGGGAGACGTCATCGAGTTCGAGAAGAGATACTATAACCTCGGGTTCAGTGAGGCTGTGGAGAAGCTCGCAGATGAATATGGTGTAACTCTCGAGAAGAAGCAGGGCTATGAGGACAAGAAGCGCGCAAGGTATTACGAGATAAACAAGATGGCCGCGCGGTATTTCTACGGGAACTTCACCCGTGGAAAGAACGACGGCTATGAATATATGAAGGGCCGCGGGATCTCGGATAAGACTCTTAAGAAGTTCGGCATCGGCTATGCTCCGAAAGGCTGGACGAATCTGTACGATCATCTTAAGAAGCAGGGCGTCTCTGACCAGGAGATGGCTGATCTCGGCCTTATCACTGTTAACGGCGACAAGAAGTACGACCGCTTCAGGAACAGGGTCATGTTCCCGATCATAAACACGTCGGGCAAGGTGATAGGATTCGGAGGCCGTGCGATAGCTGAGGGAGACAGCCCTAAGTATCTGAATTCTCCCGAGAGCATCGTGTTCAAGAAGAAGAACAACCTGTACAGCCTGAATTTCGCAAGGCAGGCCGCGGCAAAAGACGGCTTCATAATCCTCGTTGAAGGCTACATGGACGTGATATCACTGTTCCAGTCGGGCGTCGAGAACGCTGTAGCGTCGCTCGGGACTGCACTTACCGAGAACCAGGCGAAAATGCTCCACAGGTATACAGGAGACGTGGTCCTCTCGTACGATGCCGACGCAGCGGGACGTAAAGCTGCGGTGCGCGGGATGGATATACTCCGTGACGAGGACTGCCGCGTCAGGGTGCTTCACGTGACAGAGGGGAAAGACCCTGACGAGTACGTGAAGAAATACGGTAAGGAAGCTTTCCTGGAGCTTGTCGGCGGGGCAAAGACATTCGCCGAGTACAAGCTCGATTCCGCAAAACAGGGTTTTGATCTGTCGAAGGACGACGACAAGGTGCGGTACATAAGGAAAGCCGCCGCGGTGCTTGCGTCTCTTGACCCTGTAGAGCAGGACCTGTACTCGTCGAGGATCGCGGAAGAGCTAGGCGTGTCGCGGGATTCTGTGATGCGTGAGATCCAGAAGGAAGGATCAAAATCTTCACGCGAAATAAAGAGGGAGCCTTCTCAGGACAGTGAAGAAGAGCCTGACGAGCTTTCCATGAGAGAGGCATACCTCATAAAAATAGTGTCGCTTGACCCGGGATATATGGATAAGATCCTGGATAACAAGAGCATGCTCACATCGGGACTCGCGAAGAGGGTGCTTAACAGAGCATACAAGCAGGTGAAGAACACCGGGAAGGTGGACATTGACGAGATAATCGACGGACTGTCGGATACGGATCAGCAGAAGCTGGTACATACTCTTGAGTCTGTTGTTATAGATGAAAAGCAGACGGATGCAGTGTATAACGATCTGGTCAATAACTGGAAGATCGAGGAGCTGAGCGGAAAAGAGAAAGAAATACTCACGAGCCTCTCGCTTGCGGATGATTCACTAGCGGGGGATAAAGTGAAAGAGTTCCAGCATGAGCTTATCGATGTCCAGAAGAAAATAAAAGAACTCAGGAAGCGCTGAACAGTGTTTCCAAAACAGAAGAGAAGGATGCGAAAACAATGAAAAAAGGTGTCATCGTTAACGCGGA